>JAYEOU010000054.1:0-3548 GCA_034723335.1 Patescibacteria group bacterium | reverse complement strand
TTTAAGATAATCGCATTTGATAACACAGAAAATTCCGACAATGAAAATATTAATTATATAAAGAATAATCATCCTGAAATAGAAATTTTGCGCGCAGGAGAAAATATCGGATTTGCCAGAGCTTATAATAGAATGATAAATAAGGCGGTTGAAATGAATGCTGAATATTTTTTGGCCATCAACCCTGATATGATTTTAGAGATAGACACGGTTGAGAAAATAATTAAAGCAATGGATAATAATACTGCGCTTGGTTCGGTGTGCCCGAAAATATTGCGATGGGATTTCAAGTCGTCAGAGTCCTTTTCAAGAGACTCTGACGCGGCGCAAAGAGACTGTGGCGAGGCATGCGGCAAAACAAACATTATTGACAGTTGCGGAATAAAGGAAATCAGCGCGCTCAGATTTAAAGACGTCGGGCAAGGCGAAATTGATCGCGGGCAATATGATAATGCAAAAATACTCGGACCGAGCGGAGCGGCCGCGATGTATCGCATAGATGCGTTAAAGAAAATTAAAAATAATAATGAATATTTTGACGAACTGATGTTTATGTATGAGGAAGATTGCGATTTAGCATATCGTCTTTTGTTGGCGGGATATAAATCAAAATTAATTCCAGAGGCAGTTATTTATCACGATAGAACCGTGTCAGCAAAAGGGATGGGAAATCTTCAAATCGCTATTAACCGGAAAAACAAAAGCCGACAGGTGAAAAGTTGGGGATTTCTACATAAACATATTATATTTATAAAATATTGGCGGATTTTATCAACAAAGCAAAAAATGGAAGTTTTATGGTTCGCGTTTAGAATGTTTGTGTTTGTTATTGTTTTTGAGCAGTATTCGCTAAAACAATATTGGAAACTATGGAAAATTCGAAATGAAATATTGAAAATTGATTGAAAATTATCCGCCCCGCCCCTCGCGAAGGGCGGGGCGGATTAGAAATTGAAAATTTTAAATATATGGATTTAAGCATAATAATTATTTCTTGGAATGTTAGGGAAAAATTAAGAGAAAATTTAAAGGCCTTGTTCAATAGCAAAGGCGATTTTGAATATGAAGTTTTTGTGGTTGATAATAATTCAGCTGACGGGAGTGTTGAAATGGTAAAGAATGAATTCCCGCGGGTTGAATTAATTGTGAACAAAGAAAATTTTGGTTTTGCAAAAGCAAATAATCAGGCGATTAAATTGGCGCAAGGCGATTTTATTTTACTGCTTAATCCTGATATGCGGGTTATGCCTAACACATTAGAAAAGATGATAAAGTGGATGAGAGATAATGAGCAGGCGGATGTCGCGGGGTGCCATTTAATTGACGAGAACGGCAATATTATAAATCATGTCCGCAGATTTCCAACTGTTTGGGACCAGCTGGCAATTGTGTTAAAATTACCGCATATATTTCCGTCCGTGTTGAATAAATATCTGCGCGCGGATTTTAATTACAGCAAGCCGGCTAAAGTTGACTCTATTCGCGGAGGATTTTTTATGATTAGAAATGTAGGAACGCGCCATGGCGCGTTCCTACAATTAGACGAACGATATTTTTTATGGTTTGAAGAAGTGGATTTTTGCCGGCAGATTGTAGAGACGCAGAATTCTGCGTCTGATGGCGGCGAGGTTTGGTATACGCCGGTTGCCCAATGCGTTGATTATGTCGGGCAAAGCTTTAAACAATTGCCTCGCGGCACAGCGCAGAAATATTTTCGTGATTCAATGCTGAAGTATTTTAAAAAATGGCATCCAGGGTGGGAGCATTGGGTTTTAAGAATGGCTTGGCCGATGGGAATGTTTTTGACTTGGATTTTGGTTAAATTAAATATTAAAGGTAGTGCCAGTACATAATTTTATGCCTAAAAAAATAGCTATTATAATCTCCCCAAACTACAAAGATTACGCTAAAAAATATTTAGCTGATTGTATTGACAGTATTAGAAAGCAGGATTATAAGGGGCAAATAAAAATTTTTATTACGGACAATGAAACCAGCCAAAGAAGTTTTGAATATTTAGCAAAAACCGCGCCTGAAGCCGAGCTTATTTTAAATAAAAATAATGACGGTTTTGCCAAAGGCAACAATGACGCCATAAAATTAGCATTGCAAGAAGGGTTTAATTATATTATTCTGTTTAATATAGATACAGTCGTAGCGAATGATTGCGTCAGTCATTTAGTCAAAGTTGCTGAAAACCATAATAAAATAGGAGCAGTACAAGCGCGGCTTATGCTTTGGTCGGAGAGAGACAAAATTAACAGTTTAGGTAATATTACGCATTTTTTAGGATTTGGGTATTGTATAGGGTATCAAAAAAGTTGGAATGATAGAAAAATAGATTCCAGCTTTCGCGGGGATGACAATAATGTGAATATTTTTTATCCATCAGGCGCGGCTGTTTTATTTAAAAGGAAAGTGCTGGAAAAAGTCGGTTTGTTTGACGAAGAGTTTTGGATGTATAACGAGGATCAGGATTTGGGCTGGCGGATTTGGCTTGCCGGGTATAAATGCGTTCTAGCCCCAGACGCAGCAGTTTATCATAAGTATAAATTTGCCAAATCTATTAAGCAGTATTATTGGATGGATAGAAATAGAATTATTGTGATGATTAAAAATTATCATTGGCGAACTTTGGTTTTAATAGCACCGGTTTGTTTGATACTGGAATTGGGTTTAATAATATTTGCGATAAAAGGCGGATGGTTTAGAGAAAAATTAAAAGTGTATAAATATTTTTTAGCGCCAACAAAATGGCTTTATCTTCTGCGCGTTAGAAAACAGGCGCAAAGCTTGCGCAAAGTTAAAGATAAAGATATAGTAAAAATGATAACCGGCAAAATTTGGTATCAGGAGATTGATGACTGGAAGTTGAGAATGGTTAATCCGGTGTTTAATTTGTATTGGAGGATTGTGAAAAGGTTGATAATTTGGTAAGTATAATCCGAATATTACAAATTATATCCAAATACTACAAATAGCTACAAATCAAATTAAATTATTTGCATAATTCGTATTTGGAGCATTTGGATGCTATTTGTAGATTTAGATTATATATTTATGGATATAAGCATTATAATTTTAAACTACAAAAGCAAGGGCTTTACTTTGAATTGCATCAAGTCAATTAAAGAAGCGGATTTTAGCAAACTTAAACATGAAATTATTGTTGTAGATAATAATTCAAGCGATAGTATTGGCGAAATTTTGGCCTGGCAATACCCTGGCGTTAGATTGATTAAAAATAAAATTAATATTGGCATGGGAGCAGGCAATAATGCCGGCATTAAAGAAGCGCGAGGAAGATATATTGTGATTATGAATCCGGATACTTTGGCGTTTAAAGATACTTTTATTAAGCTGTATGATTTTATGCAGATTAATTTAAAAGTCGGCATAGTCGGACCATTACAATATAATCCGAATAAAACCATTCAGGATTCATGCTATCGTTGGCATAGTTTGTTGACCCCGCTTTACCGCCGCACGCCATTAGGCGAATTTAAATTTGGACAAAAAGATTTAGGTAGATTTTTAATGAAAGATTT
>JAYEOU010000053.1:0-3610 GCA_034723335.1 Patescibacteria group bacterium | reverse complement strand
CGCGCGCAGCATGTTTCATAATACGTTGTTTGTCGTGTTGCTGATAATGGGGTTGTATTACGGGGTGTTGATGGCGCGGCTCCAAAAAATAAATAATGAAGGCGAGAATATATATTCTCGCCTTCATTATTTATTTTATTCTGCCTTGTCAGGCGGTTTTATTGGTATGGCTGTTATAACGCGGACTTCAGAATTATTATGGATTGTTCCGATGTTAATTATTCTATGGCTATTTAATATTAGGAAGATCGGTTTTATCAAGTTAATTTTGTTTTTATCATTTTTTGCTTTTGCTTTTACGCCGATATTTTACTGGAATCAGATTTTGTATAGTTCGCCCGTGCAAGGCGGTTATCCGGAGATGAATCAATCTGTTATAAATATAACCCAAGCCAGCTCTGATTTAGTCAAATCAAGTTTTAGCAGGCATTTAGTTTATCATAAGGAATTGCTGTTGAAATTGAAAAATAATATTTTTTATTTTGGTTTTCATCCAAGCCATAGCATAGAAATGTTTTATCATTATTTTATTAAAATGTTTTATTGGCTGTTTTGGCCGGCTGTTTTAGGCGGAATTTTGTTTTTACAAAGATTGCGAAAATGGAAGCGCAAGCATTGGGCGTATTTAGCGTCTTATTTCGCCGCTTTTATTATTTTATTATTTTATTACGGCAGTTGGGGATTTCATGACAACCCAGATCCTAACCAGTTTACAATTGGCAATTCTTATACACGCTATTGGCTGTTAATTTATTTGGGCGCTTTTCCGTTTGTGAGTATGTTTATTATTAAAGCAAGCCGGGCTTTATTTTTAAAATATAATTCGAATCTACAAATTCATCCAAATGTTCCAAATAGCTACAAATCGAATAACAGCACAGGATATTTTAGGAGTTTGGTAAATGGGCATATTAGATGGCCGAGGAGGATGTTTTTGGTTAATTGTCTGCGTGCTGCTGTTATTGGTTTAATATTTTTTATTTCTATTCAGTTTGTTTTGTTTGGCAGTGAGGAAGGATTAATTTGTTCCGCGCGAAAACAAAAGCAGGCTAAAAATGAATTTAATAAGGTTTTAAGTTTAACTGAACACGACGCTGTTATAATTACTCAATATCATGACAAATTATTTTTTCCCGAACGCAAAGTGATTGTTGGTTTGTTTAATGATAAGAATATGGTTGCCAAATACGCTAAATTAGCGAATTATTTGCCGGTTTACTACTATAATTTTACCTTGTCGCAGGACGCAATTGATTATTTAAATGATAGCCGGCTGGGTGAAGTTGGTTTGCGGATTGTAAAGGTTGAGCGGATTGGGGAATTTGGGTTGTATAAGTTAAATTTGCGCAATCCGTAATAGAAATAAAGCGCCTAAAGCCCCGCCTTTCGCGAAAAGCGGGGCTTTAGGCGCTTTTTGATTTATGTTATAATACTGATATGAATAATAATAATAATCAAAAAATAAAAAGCACCCGCCTTCGCAAAGCTGCGGCGAGGCGAGTTGGTATTGACGCGCGTTTTTACGGCCCGATTGGCAAAGGCTTGGGCCGTTATACGCAGGAGATTGTAGACAATATTATTAAGATTGATGATAAAAACGAATATATTATTTTTTTGCGTAAAGATAATTTTGATGAATTCATTGCTGACAGTGATAAAGTAAAAAAAGTTTTAGCTGATGCGAGGTGGTATAACTTAGCTGAGCAAATTAAGATGCCCTTTTTAATTTGGCGCGAGCGCATAGACTTAATGCATTTTCCTCACTTTAATGTGCCGTTATTATGTCCAGCCAAGTTTATAGTAACAATTCATGATTTAATCTTAACTAAATTTCCAACAACAAGGGCGACTACATTAGGGCCGTTTTTATATAAAATTAAAAATTGGGCATATAAAATTGTTATCTGGTTAGCAGTTAAGAGAGCCAGAAAAATAATCGCTGTATCACAATTTACCAAGGATGATATTATAAAACAGTTTAAAGTAAAAGAAAATAAAATTATTGTAACTTATGAAGGAGCTTTTCAAGATGTCCGACACCCAATAGGGCGTCGGACATCTTTAAATCCAATAGGGCGTCGGACATCTTTAAATCCAGATGACAAAAAAGTATTATTAAGGTATAATATTAACAAGCCATTTTTGCTTTATGTCGGCAACGCGTATCCGCACAAGAATTTAGAAGGGCTTATAAAAAATTTTTTTAAATTACATAAAAAGCAAATTAATTTATCCCTGGTTTTAGTTGGCAAGGAAGATTATTTTTATAAACGGGTTAAGGCGTATGCTAAGGAACTAGGTTTATGGCAGGATAATCAAAATAATACGCCAGTAATTTTTTCAGGGTTTGCGCCTGATGCTGATTTAAATGTGTTATATAAGAATGCTTTGGCTTATGTTTTTCCTTCATTTTATGAAGGTTTTGGCTTGCCGCCATTAGAAGCAATGGCAAATGGCTGTCCTGTTGTGAGTTCCAATAAAGCCAGCATGCCGGAAATTTTAGGAAATGCCGCGATTTATTTTGATCCTGATAATGAGCAGGAAATGCAGAAGCAGATTGAGCGGATTATTAAGGATGAGGAGTTGCGGAAAGAGTTGGTTGAAAAGGGTTATGAGCAGGTGAAGAAGTATAGCTGGGAGGAATGCGCGATGAGGACGAGAGAGGTTTATGAAAGTGTAATGAAATAATAAAAAAGGTCTTACAGTATTTTTTTGCGCTGTAAGACCCATTATGTTATGTTATATTTTTTACCTTTTTTTGGAGGTAAAGCCAATAAAAAATGGTCGGTTACCATTAAAGGTGATTCTAATGACTGGCAAATTGGTCATCATTAACCCCATAGAACTGTGAATCGCCAATCGTATGTCGGTTTTGTTATCACGCCGTACCTCAGCATCAAAGTAATATACCTTGTTATGCGGGGGGTCTCCAGTAGTTAGTTTTTTGTGAAATGTGAGCTTGACAGTAAGTTTTTTGCCAAGATCATATGCTTTGGCTCCATAGAGAAAGATTTTAAAATATCCGCCAGGAATAGATCGGTACAAAACATATCTTTTGCGGACATTGACTTCTTTGCCAGCTTTATCAACGAATGATGTTGATGGCAAAAAATCTGCATCTTTGTCAATTTTTATTTGAGCCAAGATTGGCTCATTAAATAACTCCTTACGATCAAGAACCTCAACTTCTTTTTGCATTTTTCCGTCCTCCTTTTGTAAGAGATTTGTTGTTTTCTAACTAACTGCCAAATTTATAACCATAAAAAAATTTACAGTTATAAATTTGGCAATTAGTATAGAATTTTTTAAAAGAGCTAATTTTTTATATTAAATCATCATATCATATATTAAAAATTTTGTCAACCCCGTTAGATAAAAAATGTTAGATAAAATGTTAAATTAAACAAAATTATGTGAATTGTAAAATTATTTAATGGGGTTAACAGCGAGTGTTGTTTTTTAGCTAAAATAAACTAAATTGGACAATAGACTTGTCGCGTAATTATTTTTTACTGCTCCGCCAGCTGGCGGATTGGTCAAATTTTCCAAAAATTTTTTCAGCTTAGCTTAGGCTAAACCTCAAAAATTGTTTGAAAAATTATAACTCAAA
>JAYEOU010000052.1:0-3624 GCA_034723335.1 Patescibacteria group bacterium | reverse complement strand
CAAACAACAAACTTTTATTCTTTTTTATAAATTTTTTAGCGTCTTCGCTGTCTTTTGATAATTTACTCATGCAAATATTATATCACAAATTATTGTAAAACAAAATTAAAAATAATTTTACCTATTTTACAAAAAAGGTCTTCCGTCCGCCGGCTCGGCTTTCGGATCACCCAATGCCCTTTCGGGCAAAGGCCTATTTTAATTTCTTAATCCGCTTTTTTTCAGGCAAAAAATTATTCTTGCTTACAACAGATCTGCCAAGCCGTTTCTCCAACTTTTTCCTCGCGCCACCGGCAATATCGCCTCCTGCTTTAGCGTCGCTTTTTAATTTCGGTATGCCTTGCGAATTTTCATTGCGATGAATTTCAGTGGTAGCGCGTTCGCCCAACATATTAAAAATTAATTCAAAATCATCCATATGATCGCGCAAATTTTCCCTATCCAGCTTTTTCAGTTTTTTATATTGGCTGGGCGTAATTCCAAAAGTTGCCTTGGAAATTTCCCCGGTCAGGATTTCATATTCTCTTTGTTCTTTAGCTCCTCTATTTTTCCATTCATCAGTTAATTCTTCGCGAATAGCAATACCGCGCATTCGCTTTTCTATCCAATTATTAGAATATCCCTTTAATTTATACAGCATTTTTGTTCTTTTGGTTGCCAGTTCCGGATCTTCTATTTCTTTTATTCGCTCATACCCGACTTTTGCCAGCCAGCGTTTGAACGGCTCGGCTTTGGGCGACGGGATAGATTGAATAATGCGAAAAATTCCTTCAGTATTGGCGCATTTTATGATTTGCTTTCCGCCTCTTGTGTTAATTAAAAGGGGGTGTTCAATTTGAACCCACCCTTTAATTAATTCTTCGTCCCGATTTAACATATTTTTTAAATACTGTTTGGGATTAGCCGAATCTGTTAATACTCCAATAACATCAATAATCACAAACCACCATTCATTATTATAAATAGTTTTTCTTATTTCCTTGCCTTTAAATATGGCAATTTTAGTTGTGATAATTTCTTTTGGCATAAAATATAAAACTATATTTACAAAAAATTATTCCGTCCGCCGGCAACCATTTCGGATCACCCAATGCCTTTTCAGGCAAAGACCACTCGCATAGTACCGATCAGCCCCGCCACTCACGAAGGGCGGGGCGTTAATGTGAGCGAAGACGAGTCTGTTTGCTAATATTTACCAAAATCCCCAAAGCAGCCAAACTGGCCAGCATTGCTGACCCGCCATAACTAACCAAGGGCAAGGGCACGCCGGTCATTGGCAGTAAATTTATCATGCCGCCGATATTAACCATTGCCTGCAGGACAATCCAGCTCACAATGCCAATAGCTAAAATTCTGCCGAAATCATCAGGCGCTTTTATGGCTGTTAAATAACCCCTGTAAAATAAAAAAATATATAAAATAACCAATGCCCCGCTAAAAATCAAGCCGGTTTCCTCGGCAATTATAGCAAAAATTGAGTCGCCTTGAATTTGAGGCACATACATATACTTTTGCCTTGACGCGCCTAGTCCGCGGCCAAAAATACCGCCTGAACCAACCGCGATTAAAGATTGGTTAACTTGATAACAAACGCCTCGGCTGTCATAATTCGGCTCCATTAAACACTTAAATCTGTTCATCTGATATGGGCTGAATTGAACCATCAAAGCAAACCCTAATATTGCCAAAATTAACATTACTAAAATATGTTTAATACTGCCTCTGCCTATAAAATAAACAATTAAAGAAGTAATAGCAATTATAGATAATGTGCCAATATCCGGCTGTTTTATCATTAACACGGAAATTACGGCCAAGACAACAACGAAAGGCCCGATGCCTTGGTGAAAATCTTCTAATCTTTTGCCTCGGCTTTCCAGCCAAGCCGCCAAATACAAAAGAAAAGACAATTTAACAAATTCTGATGGCTGCAAAGAAAAACCAAAAATATTAATCCAGCTGCGCGCACTTCCCCATTTAGCGCTTAGGCCGGGAATAAAAACTAACAGCAATAATACTATGGAAAATATTAAAAAACCAAAAGCGTATTTTTTCCAACGATGATAATCAACAAGAGAAAAAAACCAAAACACAATCAGGCCTAAGAACAAGCCAATTAACTGATGCTTTAAAAAATAATAGCTATCGCCTTTTTCAGCATAAGCAATAATTGATGAAGCGCTGGAAAGCATTATTAAACCAAAGACAATAATAATGCCAATGGTTATAATTAAACTTTTGTCAGGATTATGGCAGCCGGCTCCAGGCCTTAGCAAATTATTAACTGCTTGTTTTAATGAAGACATATATTATCTTATAAATAATTTTCGTTGCGGGTTACACGCGATTACATTGTTTTGTCCAATAAAAATACAATCAAGCCAATAGTTGCGGTTACGCCGGCAATCACCCAAAAGCGCATTACAATCTTTGGCTCAGGCCAGCCCTTGGCCTCAAGATGATGATGAATAGGCGCTGATAAAAATACTTTCTTGCCATTGCGCAATTTTTTTGACGATATTTGAATTATTGTTGACACTGCTTCAACAACAAAAATGAAACCTATAAAAGGCAAAATAAAAATAGTATTAGTATAAAAGGCGATTAACGCTAATGTTACACCTAACGACATTGAGCCTGTATCGCCCATAATAAATCTCGCGGGATTAATATTAAACCATAAAAATGCTAATAACGCGCCGACAATCACTCCGCAAAATACGGCCAAATCATATCGTCCAATAACAAAAGCGATTACGGCGTAAGCGGCAAAAGATGCTAACAATGTTCCTCCTGCCAAGCCGTCCAAGCCGTCTGTTTGATTAACCGAAAAAGCAGTGCCTACTACGACTGCCGCAAAAAATATAATATACCACCAGCCAAAATGAAAATTGCCTAAAAACGGCAAATGCACAATATCCCAATCCAGCTTAAAATAAAACCACAAAGCGCCAATTAAAGCAATCGCGGTATAAATAATCAATTTATGGCTAAATTTTATGCCTCTTTTTTTATATCCCATTCTTTTAACATCTAAAAAATCATCAACTAAGCCAACCATAGCTGAAGCTATTAAGCATCCTAAGGGCAGTAAAGTTTGGCTGCGCGACAAAAAATTCAAATTTTGAAAAATATCCCAGGGCAAAAATTTAGCCAAATAGTAAAACAGCAGGCTGAAAATTAGGACCGTGAGCCAAATAAGCAATCCGCCCATTGTTGGCGTACCTGCTTTATGGGCATGCATCTTTGAATACAGCGGAGTTGAATTATCATTTCTAATCTGCTTGCCTAATTTATATTTATACAAAAAATGGGTTAACAGCGGCGTCCAGGCAACAGTGAAAATAAAAGCCAAAGTAGTTAAAAATAAAATTTTAATAATGTAAAAATCTTGCATATTTGCCATATAACATAAAACACGCAACACGTAACACGTAACATAAAATAAGCTATGGTTGTGTTTCGTGTTACTTGTTACATGTTACGTGCTTATTAGGCTTGTCGCGTAATTAGTTTTGTAACGACCCCAGTTATCCAACGGGGTAAAAATTTTCAAATTTTGAGTTATAATTTTTCAAACAATTTTTGAGGTTTAGCCTAAGCTAAGCTGAAAAAATTTTTGGA
>JAYEOU010000051.1:0-3640 GCA_034723335.1 Patescibacteria group bacterium | reverse complement strand
AAAGCAGATGAAATTATTGAGAAGTTTATTAAAGTTTGGAATAGGGAACAGGGGATTGTTGAAGCGGAAGTTGTGAGCGCTAAAAAGTTGGATAATAGTGTTATTAAATTATTAAATAATTATATTATTGAATTATCAGGCGCGGGAAAAGTTTTAGTAAAGCAGAAGATTGATAAAAATATTTTGGGCGGCGTGGTTATTAAGTATGAAGATAAGGTTTTGGATGGGAGTTTGAGAATGAAGTTGGGGGAATTGAGGAATAAAATGGTAATTTGAAATTTGAAATTGGTAATTTGGGTTTTGAGCGCCAAATTTCTAATTTCTAATTTCTAATTTCAAAATTATATATGTCAATTACAAAAGATTTTATTGTAGAACAATTAAAACAACAAATTATAAATTTTAAATCAGAAGTAAAAGAACAGACCGTTGGCAGGGTGATTGAAGTCGGCGATGGCATTGCGCGTATTGCTGGGTTGTCTGATTGTATGATGAGCGAAATGCTTGAATTTTCCTACTGCGCTAAAGCTACGGAGGATAAAGCTGATAAGAAAAAAGTGTACGGAGTGGCGTTGAATTTAGAGGAAGATAATGTTGGAGCGATTATTCTCGGGGATTTTTTAGGAATTAAAGAAGGCGATGAAGTTAGATGTTTAAAAAGGATTTTGCAGGCGCCGGTCGGGGAAGCTGTGATTGGTAGAGTAGTTAATCCTTTGGGCCAGCCGGTTGACGGCAAAGGTGAAATTGAAGCGGAAAAGCATTATCCGATTGAGAAAATAGCTCCGGGTGTGATTGCCCGCGAATCTGTTTCAGAGTCTGTGCAGACCGGCATTAAAGCCATTGACGCTATGATTCCTATCGGCCGTGGGCAGAGAGAATTAATTATCGGGGACAGGCAGATCGGCAAGACCGCGATTGCTATTGATACAATTATTAATCAGAAAGGACAGAATATGAAATGTATTTATATCGCCATTAGCCAGAAGGAATCAAAGGTAGCTGGCATTGTGGCAAAATTGGAACAGTTTGGCGCAATGGAATATACAACAGTTGTTTTAGCCGGCGCTTCTGATTCGGCTTCTCTTGCTTATATAGCTCCTTATGCAGGATGCGCTATGGCCGAATATTTTTTAGATAAAGGCGAAGATGTTTTAATAATTTACGATGATTTAAGCAAGCATGCGGTAGCTTATCGTGAAATTTCTTTATTATTAAGACGGCCTCCTGGACGTGAAGCATATCCAGGCGATGTGTTTTATTTGCATTCTAGATTGTTGGAGCGATCCTGCAAATTAAACAAGGATTATGGCGGAGGATCAATTACAGCCTTGCCGATTATTGAAACACAGGCCGGAGATGTATCCGCTTATATTCCAACAAATGTTATATCAATTACAGACGGGCAAATTTACTTGGAGCCGGATTTGTTTTATCAAGGTAACCGTCCTGCCGTGAACGCAGGACTTTCCGTGTCCCGTGTTGGCTCGGCAGCGCAGATTAAGGCAATGAAAAAAGTCGCTGGTAAAATAAGGTTGGAAGCGGCGCAGTATCGGGAATTAGCGGCTTTTGCCCAATTCGGATCTGATTTAGACGAGGAAACAAAAGCAAAATTAGAAAGAGGAAAGCGATTAGTGGAAATATTCAAACAGGACCAATATAAGACAGTTTCTGTTGCTATTCAAGTTTTAATTTTTTATGCGATTACGGAAGGCTTGCTGGATGATGTGCCTGTGGAGAAAATCAGCGAATTTGAAGAAGGATTACGCCAATATGCGCTAAATGACGCCAAGGGACGCCAAGCATTGGATAAGATTAGTAAAACAGGAGAGTTGGATAAGGAGTTGGAGGAGAGGATGAAAAAGTTGATTGAGGATTATAAGAGTACGCTAATTGACGCTAAATAACGCCAATCCGCCAGCTGGCCCCGCCGCTCGCGAGCAGCGGGGCTGGCGGACGCCAAGCAGTATTGGCATTATTTAAAGGCAACGAAATATAAATTAGGTTTTATTATAAATTTTAGTCCTCGTGGTATACAATTCAAACGCGTCATTTATGATACTGCTAGGAATAAATAATATTGGCGCCATTTGGCGTAAATTGGCGTATATGGCGAATACAAAAGACATACAAAGAAGAATAAAATCCGTTGGTAATACTAAAAAAATTACCAAGGCAATGGAAATGGTGGCGGCGGCTAAGATGCGGCGCGCGATAGAAGCTGTTTTAAAAACAAGAACTTACGCTAATTTAAGCTGGGAAACAGTTTTACATTTATCCCAAGTCAGTAATAATAATAGTGAAGAGCTGCATCCTTTATTGGCTAAACGCGAAAAGATTAAAAAGGTAGGCGTTATTCTAATTGCTTCCAACAGAGGATTGTGTGGCGGATTTAATGCCGCTATCATAAATAAGGCGCATAATAGCGTTGAAAAACATATGAAGCCGGGGAAAGAAAAGCCGGAATTTATAATAATTGGAAAAAAAAGCGCTGGAATTAAAAAGTATTATAATTATGATATAGCCGCGGAGTTTTCTAAATTAGATATAGTTTCTGAAATTAAAGAAATTTTGCCGGTGGCGAAGATAGTGCTTGACGATTATTTAAGCGGTAAATACGATAAAATAATGGTGGCTTATACGGATTATGCCAGCGCGGCAAAGCAAATACCGCGAGTTAAGCAATTACTGCCGATTAATATTACTGCGCAGGATGAGTATTTAGGCATAGTTGGCGAAGATACAAAGGTTGGGCTGGATAAAAAATTTGTTGAAGAAAAAAAGAAAAAACATTTGAAAAATGAACAGTTTGTTTATGAATATACTTTTGAGCCAAGCCCAAAAGAAGTCTTAGATGAAATGATTCCGAGGTTAATTGAAGTGCAATTATTTCAAGCTCTTTTAGAATCTAATGCAAGCGAGCATAGCGCTCGTATGTCGTCTATGCATCAGGCAACAGAAGCGGCAGGGGATTTGGTTAGCGAATTGACTTTGTTTTACAATAAGGCAAGGCAGGCGAGTATTACGGCAGAGATTACGGAGATTAGCGCTGGGGCGAATGCGCTGGTTAAGTAAAAACTACAAGAATTATTTATAAAGAAGAATAAGCAAATTTAATGTTTGTTTAAATAATTCTTCTTTATATTGGATTTTTGCAGTTAGTGTTAAGAAAAAAAGGCCAAGCTGGTAAGGCATGGCCTGTGTGAGATAACTTAAAAGAGCATTCCGTTTGAAATTTCATATTCTGACTCATTTTTTCCACATCCTATTATGTTTTTTAGATTTCTGTTTGAGTTTGCGCTATATAAAGAGTAGATAATATAGCATCCCATAATAAAAATGAAAAGAAACAGAAGCTAAAAAAATGTGATTAACGACAAAATAAAGTTTTCACTTTGCCATCCTATTACGATACTCGCGATAGCGCTGACAGACAATATAATCCAATAAAACTTTTTGTCAAAAAGCATTTTTATCCCCTTTCTTTTTGTTGTTATTGTTTTTATTTTATTATAGACTTTATATAATTAACTTGTCAACCTTTTTGGGTTGCAAATATATAGAATATGACTAATATCGCACAAGAAAATAAAAATTTAGGTAAAATTAAACAAGTCATCGGCGCAGTTGTAGATATCCAATT
>JAYEOU010000050.1:0-18880 GCA_034723335.1 Patescibacteria group bacterium | reverse complement strand
TACTAGGCGCGGCGCTAAGATAAACTTTACTGCTGTCAGTAAATTGAACCTCTTCGCCTTTGCTCGGATTTTGCGCAAACCAGCTAAAATCTACATCAGGAAATTCATGCAGATATGCGGTAAATGTGTACTCTGCTCCATCATTATTATCAGTATCAGGTTCAGTATCATATTGCGTTAAATCAGACGCCACATCATGATTGTCCCATACTTTAACCCACCAATAATAAGGCGTATTATAGGATAATTGATCCGAGCCAACTGAATATTGGCTAGCGCTGCCAGGAGTTTTACCAGTATTAATAAGATTAGGCTCGGCCGGATCGTTGTTATTGTCAAAAATCACCTGATAAGCGCTTTGTTCTGATTCCTGGTCCAGGTCGTCAAATTCCCAGCGCAAAAACGCCTGCCGCGCGTACAATGAACAAGCTTGATTATAATTCCAGTTAGGAGCTGATAAATTAATTGCTGTTGGCGGTGTATTGACATTGCCGACAACTTTATAATTATGCCCTGCGCACCCTCCAGCGCCAGCATCGGCGCAATTAAAACTAACCCAACCGATTCCAGCGCCATCATCGTTGCCATTCCATGCCCAGCCGCTAAAATCGCTAGTGGCTATATTAATTTTAACACCCTTGCCATTCCAGTCCGCAACACTATCATCACTCATTTTTAACCAGCCGTCATCGCCTAGGGATAAAATTTTAGCCCAGCCGGTTACCCTTTTATTGTACCCTGCATCGCTATATTCATATTTTGCGCCATGATTAGGATTATTTGGATAAGGACCGCTAGGCGCAAAATCTATCCAGCCGATATTCCCGCTCCATGTGTAGCCGGAAAAATTACCAGTTGCGGAATCAATATTAACGCCATAGTTATTACTAATGCAGGCACCGCCTGCACAATCTCCGCTACCGTCGCACAATATAGTAGCATCATTATCGCAAACTTGACACCAATCAGCGCATTCCTCCCCATTGGTCTCACATTCTGAAAAAGGCGAGTCGTCGCATGAATAATCTAACACTTTTTTAGTGCTAACATCACGGCAAATCACATTAACACAATCAGTTGAGTTAAAACTAATCCAGCCGATATTTTCCGACCATGCAAATCCAGAAACATTGTCATCGCTGCCGGCTTGAGCAATGCCAAAATTATCTCTATATTTATAAAAAACAATAACAGCGCTAACGGCTATAGCGATCGCAATTATGAATACAGTTATTATCCATGTTTTTAATTTAAAAAATTGTTTCATAACGTTATGCTTTCTTTTACAACAGAATCACTTATAAAAAATTCTTCCGTTTCCGAAATAATTATAAAAATAATTCTTTCAAAAAATTTTCTAATATTTTTGGCTACTTATTCTATTTGTTTTCTATACATATATTACTATTATATACCAAAATGCAAAATAGTCAAAACTTTTTTGCATTTTTATGGCTAAAATTCCATTTTTCCGCTCCGTCAGAGTCCCCCGCAATACTGCGGGGGAGACTTTGACAGAGCGGAAGATTTATTTAGACAATCAGCCACGGTTTGCATTTTGGCTCCACAGCCCCGCTGCGGCGGGAACTATGGAGCCGTCGTGGAGTTCGGGATGACAAGAAAAACAGAATTGGCAATTAATGGAATTTTTACTTTCCAAAGTAATAATACCTTAACTTAAATTTATAGTTAGCATAAAATCAACTATTGCAAGCACCTAATCACTTACCAGTGCCAAAAATTTAGAAATTCTTAACAAACTCTTCCCCAATCCTTTCCATCTCCCTCCTTCCTGTTTCTGTTTTATCATCATGCCCTAATAAATGTAATAGCCCATGGACTAATATAAAAACCAATTCCCGCTTTGCGCTGTTGCCGAATTTTTTAGCCTGCCTTTTAACTTGGCTGTAATTAATTAATATTTCACCTAAGAACATCTGCTCGCCAATGCTTGTTCCAGCCGCGGCGCAGGGGAATGCCAATACGTCAGTTGCTTTATCAATGCCGCGGTACGTTTTATTTAATCTGCGAATAATTTTGTCTCCGACAAAAGCAATTGACAACTCAACTTTATTAATATTCGCGTGATAGCCATTGCCAAACGGGGCGGCGGCGAGTCTTCTCTCTTTATTATAATACTTTAAAAATTTTTGCGCCACTTTTTGAACTAGCGCCAAATCAATCTTACTCTTTGTTTTATTATTTATTTCAATCATTTGTGTTTAGTTAATCGGTTAATCTGTTAATCAGTTGAATAGACTTGTCGCGTAATTAGTTTTGTAACGTCCCGCAGTATTGCGGGATGAGACAAATTTTTCAAACAATTTTTGAGGTTTAGTCTAAGCTAAGCTAAAAAAATTTTTGGAAAATTTGACCAATCCGCCAGCTGGCGGAGCAGTAAAAAATAATTACGCGACAAGTCTAATAGTTACAATTAAACTGCTTAACTTCTTAACTATGCAACTAATCACTAATTTCAAAACTTTTAACCGCTATTGCAAAAATATTAGCATAATCAAGCTTGTTGCTTAAACCCGTATTATAAGTAATGGTAAAAATGTAATTATATTTCCGGCCAGTTAAATAGATAATAAGGCCATCCTCGCTTTTAATGCCTTGCCAGCTATTCGTTGTTATTTTTCTTTCCTGATCTATAACTTCAGTGTCAAACTGTTGTTTGTGCCAATTTTCAATATCCTGATGATCAATATTTGGCTGAACTATAACTTGAATAAAATGATTATCGTTTGATTTGAACATAACTGATTCGCCGCCAACAATAGCGCTTTGCGCCCAGCTATTAGGATAAAGCAAATTATAATTAAAAGTATTGTTCAAATACTTATTAACACCCGGATTATTAATTAATTTATCATCACCTGCTTTAACCGGATTATATAAATTTATTGCTTCAGTTAAATCATTATAACCATCGCCGTCGCTATCCATATTATTCAAACCGCTTCCTAACAGTTTTTCTTCTTTATCAGTTAAGCCGTCATTGTCGCTATCAACTCCTTTAATAAAATCAGCTAAAGTTGAAGTGGCGGCTGCTGTTGTTCCGTTGGCTAAAGTGGTTGTAGCAGCGACAGTATCAATTTTATTATCATCTGGCAAGGCCTGTTTCGTTGAAGTGGCCTTTAAAGGCGGTGAGACATCTTTCTTGCCGCTTTTTATCTGGTTATCCTTATGGCTGGCTTTGCTTTGTTGAGCTTCAGATATTGCGCCAGGAGTTGCCGGAGCAGAAGTTAATTCGGGCTTAACCGATCGTATTTTAAACAAACAAAAAAACAATACGATGATAGCAATAAAAAACACCGCGCCGCCGGCTATGATCAATAACCCTGTTGTCTTGGCTTTATTGGCCTTTTTATGGACAAAACGAAATCGCTTTGGCATAGTATGGATAATAATATCATTGCCAATCTTAAATTTTTCTTCTTCTAGTTTTTCCTCTTTGCCTCCAATATTACTCTCTCGCTTTTTTTCTTTATTTTTCGTTTGTTTGCTTTGATTATTCTGTTTTTTCTTTTTAAAAAAATTCATATTTTTAGTTAAACAGTTACGCAGTTAATCAGTTAAACAGTTTAATCTTAACCGCATAATTAACGGATTAACTGTTCAACTGATTAACAAAGCAACTAATTAACCGATTAACTAATCAATTTTATACAACATCCCCGGTCCCATGGGATTATAGCCGGCCTTTACTTCTTCGCCGTCTAAATAGCCGTCGTTGTCGCTATCAGCGTTAAGCGGATCTGTTTTATAAACTTGTACTTCCTCGCGGTCAAACAAGCCGTCATCATCCGTGTCAACATTATTAATATCAGTGCCCAGCTCCTTTTCTTCTTCATCGGTTAATCCGTCCTGATCACTGTCTTTTGGCTTAATGGGAATCTGCTTAACCTCTTTTTTTTCTTGTTTCTCCGGCGTTTCTGCCGGCTGTTGCGCGTCTTTTGCGCCATCACTAACCGGCTCGTCAATCTTACTGCCTGTTTCTTCTTGATTAACTGGCGCAATTTTGAAAAAATTATTATAAGCCCAATAACCGGCTAAACCAATTAAAAACAATCCTACAGCCATTGCGCCAAGTATTAAATATTTTTTTATATCGCCGATGCTTACTGCATGTGTTGATTTTTTGCTTTCACTATTTAAAACAGGGGCAGCAACGGATTCTTTTGTTTTTGGCTGAAAAATAGTTGGCTTGTCATCCGTAGCCTTGGCAAAGGATGGCTTGTCATCCGTAGCCTTGGCAAAGGATGGCTTGTCATCCGTAGCCTTGGCAAAGGATGGCTTGTCATCCGTAGCCTTGGCAAAGGATGGCTTGTCCGGCTGGCTTGGCGCGGGCTGATCAGTATTGGCGAAAATATCTTCAACAGGCCGCTGGCCAGGCGCTTGCTTATCGCCAGCCGGACTGATTGGCATTACATTATCGCCTTTCAGCGCGCCAGCCGGTTTATTTCCCGTATTGTTATTGATTGTTTTGTTTAGATCATTAAACATAAATTTAATTTATTATCTTTTAAATTATTTTAAATTCTATCGGCGTTACAGCCGCTTCATTGGAATATCCGCTTTCATTATCATACTCATCAAGCGCGGTAATAACAAAATAATAAGTTGCGCCATTTGTTAAATTAGTGACAACAGCTTCAGTAACATCGCCAACATTTTCCGAAGCGCCATAAACACCGGGGCTTGCGCCATAATAAACTTTATAGCTAACCGTATCATCAGTATTAGCTATCCAGCTTAATTCAACTTGTCCATCGCCGGCTACGGCAACAAGACCAGTTGGCGCTGTTGGCACCGTTGAATCAGTTGGTGTAACATCAACTTCATTATAATAATCGCTTTCCGCCCCAGAATCATAATAAGATGTTAAAGTAAAATAATAAATTTCATTATTAACTAAATCGTCCGTAGAATCTATAGAAGCAGAAGTTATATTGCCAACATCTTTATAATTAGTATAATTTCCGCTACTAACGCCCCAATATATTTTATAGCCGTCAACTCCTGCGATTGAAATCCAAGAAGCATCAACCTCAGCGCCTGTGCCCGCGTCTAAAACAGTTAAAACAGTGGTTACGGACGGTGTGTCTTCCCGCAAAAAATAAAATTCTTTTAAAACATTTTGCGCCGTGGAAGATCCTCTAATAATAGTTTCTTCGCTTAAGATCGCGGGCAAATCGTCTGCTGTTCCTTCTCCGCCATCATCCCTGCAATAATATAATTCATAATTAGTGCCATAACAGCCGGCATCAGCGATTGAACAATTAGCATCATCATCTGCCCAGCGCTGCCAACTGCCATCAACAACCGGCGGCCAAGGATTTTCGCACAAAAACACCCAAACTTCCGCACTACCTGTTGTTTGCTGGCCAACTGTTGACGGAAACAAATAATCATCTTCAGTAATAGTAGCCGTAGCGTTAACAAAAGTATTATCATCTGTTATGCCAACCTGAGCTCTAATCAACTGTTTATATTCATCTAAATCTGCGACAGAAACTGTATCAACTATAGAAGGATTATCTATGTTCCATGCCCATTCCCATGCATATCCCGCGACAGGCGCCAGAATCTGTTCGTCTGAACTTATTGCCTTGGCCATAAAAACTTTATCACTGTCTTTTATAGTATCAAAGCTGTCGTCATCCGCGTCACTGTCATTTTCATTTAAATCATTATCAGTAGTTTGGAATAGATAAGATTCAGGATTAATTTCCACATGGTCTATTTCGCAAACCCCGTTATTTTCCGCCTGCTCCCCTAAGGTAGTAAATGACCAAATTTTTGCGTTGGTAAATGTTAAGCCGTTAAAAATTTTTGTATCCGGCCCATTCATGCCAATATCCCAGTAGCTTAATACACCGCTGCCGCTGCCAAGATTCTCATCTCCTTTTATTATAACATAATATTCACGATTTGCGTCTAATAATTGTGTTGGGCTAAAAATTAAAGTTGTTGTCTCGTCCGCATTGTGCTGCCCGCTAACAGCGCCGTTAATAGCGCAAAAATTTCCATCCAATGCCCGCGCTTGGCGAATAAAAAATTTGCCAATCAAGGGTATCCTGCTAAATAATTTTTTTATTTTATAAACAAAAGTCCATTGGCTTTTGTTAAAAGTTAAATATTGAGCGCTTTCCGGGCATTGTTCGCTTTCATAATCCCCAACCACAATTACCTGGCCGGCAAAACTGGCAATATCCATTTCCTGGTCAAAATCAGCTGTAATTAAAGTATTGCGGCAGATGCTATCAGCTCCATCAACTGGAAAAGTTTCACTTACTTCCGGCCTGTAGCGGCAACAGGTATCAAAACCGCAGCCAATATCAATTGGCTCTCCAGCAGAGCATTGATCATCTGCGCTGCAGCCGCAGCAAAGGCCGCGAACATCTTCTGTGCAAGGATCTATATTTTGCTGGCAAACCAAACTTTCATAAATAGCGCCACACTGGTCATTGCTCGGATCGCAACAACATAAACAGGTTGAATCATCTCCGCAAGCTGTTTCAACACAGCCGCTTTCTCCCATGCATCCATAACCGGTACCGCAAATTAATGTGCAAGCGTCATCATCACCGTCATAACAAGACGCGCCTGGCGGATAAGTGGGGCCGCCCGGACATTGGTCTTGGCATATTGCCGCATCACTATAACTGCCTGTTGTGCTTGACGCTGTGTTACAGCCATAAGGATCTTCATCATAACAATCAAAATAAGCGCAATATCCTAAATTAGGGTCATCGCCAAGAATAATATCTTTACCGCCAAAACCACCCCGGCACGCATTGCTATCCATTGCGTCAACACAGCAAAAATTGCTATGCAAAGAACATTGCCCGGAAGTGGACAACTGCGCGCAATCCCGGCAAATACCGTCTGGGCTGTCATCGCCATCAACATCAACATCAACATCGCAAAACTTGCCGCTAGTATGCTCGCAATTGCAAGCGGCGTCGGAAAGTTTTTGCTCGCTAACTGAAATACTGCCGTCATCATCGCTGTCAATCCTGCAACTAGAGCAATAACCATAAACATCAGCATCCGGCCCAACAGCATCACTGCCGCAGTCGCCTTCGCATTCTAATGGCACACAGCAATCCTGAGCAGCAAAACCTAAACGGCAACAGCATTCACACATGTCTAAAGCCGTGGTATAAACGCATTGAGTACCATCACAGCTGGTGCCAGCAGGACAAACTTCTTCACCGATATAACATATTCCTGTATTATCTATTGTGCTGTCGTCTAAACAGCTAAAGCCGTTAGCGCATAAATCACAAGCGCCTTTTATTAAACTAGTTGTAGTAGTTGCTAAAGTACACCAATCATTAATATCTAAAATCCAATCTTGATTAGGACAACTGCCGCCGTCTGGATTAATTTGCCAATAACTATTTTCTCCAACTTGATTGCATTGAGCTTGCTGGTAACCAAGCGGCAAAGTGACAGTAACTCCATCAACATTAAAATCAGCTCCTTCATAAACAGAACATGTTGTAATTAAACTGCCGCCGGCTTTACATTTATTATTGGCAAAAACGCACTCATCACTGCATTGGCTATATGCGCTATTACAATAATCATCGCCGCAAGAACCTATGCCCGTGATTTGTCCGGCACTGCACTGCCCCAATGAATTAGGGCACAAAATCGGATCACAGCTACCTGTTTCTAAACTATACCCGAAACAGCTGTCAAAATCCGCTTCTGTCTGGCAAGTACAGTCCGCGCCTGAATCGCAAAACAAGTCCTGCGCGCATTGAGGCAAGGCAAGATCATCGCAAATAATACTTTCTGGATCATAACAATCTTCACCCGGACCGGCTGGTACATCGCCAGTGCTAAAATCCCATTCATAAACACTGCTGGTTATAGCAATATAACAATCATCTTCATTCGCCTTGCATTTGCCTTCTTCTGTGCTGCCAACAGGACAACAAATCAAACTGCCGCAAGCAGCGTCCTGCTCTGCTTGAGTTGCTCCTGCTTCAGTGCAAAGCCCAACTGTAAAATTCATGCCATTGCCTTCTATCTCCGGGTCAGCTTTAACAACTCTAACCGGACCGCTAACCGCCTCATTATGGACAGTGGTTATTGCTTTATATGGCTGGATGCCGGATGTTACATCCGAATCCAAGTCCCAAAATAAAATATCATCTCCTGATTGATTTTGATTAGAATAAAACCTAATTTTACTATTGTCATCTTTAGCGTCAAAATATTCTCCCCATAAGCTAATTTCGCTATTATTCGGTCCCATGATCGGCTCAATTTTACATAAACTTGGTTTAAGGTCTAAAGACAAATCAACAGTGAATTCAGCAGGAGAAAGCCCGCTGGAATCAATTGTCCATTCTCCAATTACTATTGTAAAAATATAATTTCCATCAGCCAATTCATCAGGAACTTTAATTATAATCTGATTATCACCCCAAACACTATCAGCGCAAACATCTGGAAAATCATAGCTTGCTTCTACCCCAGTAACTTCATCGCCAAAATAAATCTTGCTTGTTCCTTTATTGTTACCAAAACCGCTGCCATAAATTGTTGCATATTGCCCAATATTGCCTTGAGCCGGCTCAAAAGAAGTAATATAAGGGCCTAAATACGGCTCTTCATCTTTAGTAAAATTCAAATAATTACTGCTTATATTACTGTTATTAAAAATAAAGCTGGTGATTTTACCTGTTTGGATATTTGGCACTTCAGCCGTGCCTTGAGTATCATTGGTAAAATCAGAATTTAAAGCTATAATATAATCCAAAATATCGCCAAAATAAGCAGTGCTGTCGGATAAACTTATGCCTTGATATTCAATTTCTTCATTCATTATTCCATGGTCCGGATTTAATTTACAAAGCCCTGGCCGTTCTATATTATTTACCGCAAAATCAATTTCCGGACCCCGTCCATCAGCGCCGGTAGTGTCAAAATATCCGCTATTCGCTGTTATTTGAATTATTGTCCCTGTGCCAGTATCTAATCCGCTCGGCACTATGGCAATAATCTGTTCATCCTGCCAGCAATTATCACAATTATTATTAACGTCATAGGCTAAACTCGCATTAACCCAACTTTCTCCTCCATTATCGGAAAATTGAACCGTGCCGGCAACAGCGCCAAAATACCTGCCGCCAATAGTTATAAAATTACCAGCCGCTCCATTAGGTGTATCCGTGTTGCAGGTAGCCGGTTCAAAAGATGAACAGTCGCCGTCATTCTGGCAAGGCGTATTAATATCGCCGTTACAAAATCCGCCAATTGGCGTTATCCAGTCAATAATCGGCTTTGCCTCACAAATACACTCATCCTCTAGTTTGCAGTCGCAAAACCAAGTCGCGCATAAATAATCATCGCAGTTGGGACTGCCCGCGCCTCCGCATTCATTCGGCTCTTCTTTATTGCAAGGCCCTCCCCAGCATGATAAACAATCAGCGCCGCCGCAGTCAACACCTTCCTCATCCTCATCCTGCACTCCATTGCAGCAATGCCCCGGTTTTATGTCAGTGGTAAAACTGTCATCGGCAGTCGCGTCTGCCATATCAGCCGCTTCAATTCTAAAATCATATACATCTCCGACAATCATTTCTAAAGTATTATATTGATATTCAGCTTTTTGATATTTTCCACATGTTCCCGGTTCGGTCCATGCCGATACTTCAACATCGTCTTGTTTTTGATAATAAAATTCAATACTTGAAATACCTACATCATCCTTGCCCCAAGCGCCAACTATGTTAGCATCTTCTGTTAATGTTCCGTCGTCATGGCATATTTGCGCGGGATAGATACCCGCGGAAGGTCCGCTTGTGTCAATTGAATCATCAGTGCTAAACACAAATTGGCAGGAACCTCCGGCACAGCTTAAACTTTGTGGACCAACGGCAATAATTCCGCTACTGCTATTTATTGTAACTTCAAACTTGCTCCATTCATCAAAACAATACTGAGTGCTTAATTCATCCCCGCATTCAGCCACGGCTTTAAAATCAATTTTTTTTCTATTTGCGGAAATATCAACCTGACCGACAACTTCTACCGACGGCTCCACAAGATCTCCGTCCGGATTCTCCAACGTAATATTTTCAGCAATTTTTTCTATTTTAAAATTATTTTCTAAAATTAATGAATCAACGCTGTCATCTACTGCCTTATTAAAAAATACTTTTACTGTTATATTTCTAATCTGGTTCGTATCCTCGTCCATTGGCACTGTTGATTTAATATAAAAAGAATCCGGAGACGGCGGACCGGGCGGTCCTGGTCCAGGGCCTGGCTCTCCGCCGCTGCCAGTTGCCTCTAATAATTTATTTAAAACAAAACTGGCAATAGCAAAAGCTGATAAAACAATAATCAGGCCAATAACAGCGCTAAGCAAAACCTTTTTAGCTTTATCAATTTTTTTCTCATTGCCTTCCGCTGTCATCCACAGCCAGCCCGCATACATAATCAAACACACAGCAATAATTCCCAAAAAGCCCAAGGCGACCCTAATAATATTAGCCGCAATCACTCGCGGATCCGCCGTTCCCAGTCCTGTTGCTTCACCATATTCCAAACCCACATCTAAAGCCAAAGCAAAATGCGCCGCCGTGAAAATGGCTATCACTGCGATGAATACAATTATTAAATTTTTGATTTTTTTGGACATCTTAAATAACGCAAAAATAAAAATGTAAAATGAATAATGGAATTTGAAATTAAAAATTATTTTTTATTTTTACCTTTTAAGGTCTTAACGCTTGAACCTAAAATATTGGATATTTCTATTAATTATTTAAGTAAAGCATTAGCTTCGTTTCTATTGCATTTATTGGCATCTCTTAATACAATTAGCCAAAATTTTGATTCGTTGGCTGATTTTAATGCAATAGTAAAATAATTGGCAAAGTCTTTTTTAGAACTAGCTGATTGAGCTTCAAAATAATTGCCGCCTAAACTAGTGCCGCTTCTTAATAATTGATTCTGCCCAATAACCCTGCAAGTAGAATCTTTTTTATCTAAACTGTCTATAAATTTAATTAAACTCAATATAAATTTATGAATGCGCTGGGCAAATTCCTTTTTAAATTTTTCTCTATCATTATTCATTTTTAATTCATTATTCATTTTGCATTTTACATTATTAATTTTACGGGCAACTACTATCAGCAGTCGGTACCTCGCCGCAACATGAAGGGCTGCCAACACAGGCAGCGCTTGAGCTTGGCTTAAAGCAATTTTGATAAATATCTTTTACTCCAGAGCCAACCTGCGCTCTATAACCAGCAGTGTCCGCAAACATTGAATGCCTAATTTCCGCTTGTGTCCAATCCGGCTCGCCGTCTAATGGATCATCGTCAATATTATCCTTTGTTATCCAATATCCTAATGGCTGATCCGTAAAATTCCACAAATTTATCAGCTGATGCTCTACATAATCTTTGCCGTTAAAAATTTCCGTACTGCCTGTTCTTAAACTGCTGGACATTATTAATTTATTAAAATTAATTTTAATAAAATCAGACAAACCAACGCCTAAAGAGCTATGATTCGGCTCAGTTAAATTAATAACAGGAGGTTCTAAATCAATCTTGTCGCTGATATAAAAAGACCACTGATAATTATCCCCGTCAGTTGCAACCGGATAATTTTCATTATAGAATGTAACTGGCCCGTCAGCATCTTCATCCCGGTTGCCGTCTAAGGAATTTAAAGCCGCGTCAACAATGCCGTCTAATAAAGCAATATCTGCCATTGGATAATTTATTCCGTTACTGTCTTGGCAAACATTATCAACGCAATTATTATAAGGGCTTCTACTGGCGCAATTATCATCGCCGCAATCAGCTAAGCTAGCGGCCATTAATTCTACTCGTAAATGGCTGATTTCCGGCAAGCAATAAATTTTCTCCCCGCAAGCATTAACCGCGCAAATATTATCAGAAATAAATTCAACCGTGGAATACTGATTAGAAACCATAAATTTGCCTTGCAGATAAGTGTTGCTTCCAGCGCAAATTCCACTATCGCAATTAAAAGAAATGCAATCCGCGTCATTAACGCAAACTCCTCCTTCAACAACTGGTGATGATGTGGCATTTACCACTCTAATGTAATTATTTACTTCATCAGCGTCGCCGGACACTGATAAAGGGTTAATGGCTTCGTTAAAATTAATTTGGATAACGGCATTTCTGGGCTTATCTTCCCTATCATTTATTATTATCGTTTCTTGCGCGTCCTGTCCGCCAGACATAGGCGTTATTGCCAAGGCATCTGGATTACTAGCAGCTAAAACAATATTATTGCCTTCTTCCCCGGATACTTTAGCAGTGATTTGAACAACATTATTATCAGCCGCGGCGGTAACGTCAACATGGCCGGCCAGGGCATCTGCAATATTGCCTGCCGTAATATTATTATCAGCATCGCTGGCAATGTCAATGCCAAAAGTATAAACAATATCACCCGCTGTTAAAGTGTCTGCCTGTTTTTCTGCTGTAACATTTATGGTCCAGGAATTGCCAACCTCAAAAGTGCCGTCATCAGGAGTTAAAGTTAAACCGCATCCCAATGACGCTATTTCATCACTAACATCATCTCCGCTAACCACGCCTGCAATACCGCTGACAGAAGCTGTGTTAGGATCACCAGCCGCAATAGAAACTGTTATTACGCCGTCTTGCTGGCAATTATAAGCGCCACTAACAATTGCCGATTCTGACCCGCCCTGCGGCGCTGGGGATTCTACAACAGCTGTGGCATCAACACTTGGCTGGCTATTAACCGTAATTTCACCTGTTGCTTGAACAGCCGCTGTAGTTACATTAATATCATCCTGCTCATTATCAGGAGCAGGAAAAACTTCTGCTTGTTTAACTTGCGGCGGAGTTAAATCTATCTTATTGCTTACTTCAAACTGCCATTCAAAATAATCTGACCGGCAATCATCAAAAACGCCTTCTCCGCTAACTTTTTTAATGTCATTGGATAAATAAACCGAATACCAAATGTATTCAGACGGCGAACCTAAATAATCCACTGGAACAAATACAAAAGTTTTATTGTCATTAGATAAAGCGTAAACGTTTGTTACATTAAAATCCTCGCAATTTATATATTCTTCTCCGTCATACTCACAAGAGTCTCCCTGGACTGTTTTAAATATTCTAATATTTCCAAAAACAATAATATCGCAAACCTTTGGATCTCCGCTGCAATTACAATATATGCCGTCTCCGGATGTATCAACGCAAATAGTGGATGGATCAACTTCCTCTTTAAAAGTAATAAAAATACCTGTGTTTCTGGGCACTTCTGTTTGATTCGGCTCCGGATACACGCTTTCCAAAATACAGCTTCCTAACGCTCCAAGGCCTTCACCGCTGCCAGGCGGACCGCCTCCTTCGCCCGGACCACTGCCTGTTGTCGCGCCAATCAGCTTATTTAAAATAAAACTAACAATGGCAAAAGCTGATAAAATTATTATTAAGCCGATAATAGCGTTCTTTAAGATCTTTTTCGACTGATTGATTTTTTCTTCATCACCTTCGCTGCTCATCCATAGCCAGCCGGCATACATAATTATGCCAACAGCAATAATGCCCAAAAAGCCCAAAGCTATTCTGATAATTTTAGCGATAATAACGCGCGGATCTGTATCGCCTAATCCGATTTGCGCTGGATACTTCAAGCCAGGATCTAAAGCCAATGCAAAATTCGGCAATAAAAAAACAGCGCATAGCATGGTAATAAATATGCCTGTTAAAATAAATTTATTTAATGTTAGATATTTAAGCATAGGGATTAAGCGCGTAACATGAAACACATAACATGAAACATGGAACATGGAACATGGAATATGGAATATGGAACATAAAATTGACTAATCCACAATTTAATATATAATATTATTATAACATAAAACTCAAATAAAATACAAAAACTAATCATATAGCATAACATGTAATAGACCTGTTGCATAATAAGCTACTACTGCAATTTCCATATTTCGGCCAAATTTTCCAAAAATTTTTTCAGCTTACCTTGCAGGTAAACCTCAAAAATTATTTGAAAAATTTGTCTCAAAATCTAAAAATTTCGTTACGCAGCTTATTATGCAACAGGTCTAATGTACAACTTTATCTAAAATTAAATTTGTTATATGTTATGTGTTACATGTTTCATGTTACATGACCATTAATCAAATTATTAACAAAGTAAAAGACAATGACCCAGGGGCAGATATTGATTTGTTAAGATTGGCTTACGACTTTGCCGAGAAGGCTCATGGCGAACAAAAGAGGGAAACAGGTGAACCATATATCCAGCATAGCCTGCACACGGCTTTTGTTCTAGCTCAAATTAAAGCTGATTTAGATACGGTTATTGCCGGATTATTACATGACATTCCAGAAGATACTGAATGGACTCTTGAAGATATTAAAAAAAATTTTGGCGGAGAAATAGCCGGCTTAGTAGAGGGTATTACTAAATTGAGCAAAATTAAATATCGCGGCATTGAAAGATACCGAGAAAGTCTGCGTAAAATGTTTTTAGCCATGTCTAAAGATCTGAGGGTTATTTTAATTAAATTTTCTGATCGGCTGCACAATCTGCGAACTTTAGACGCTTTGCCCATGGAAAAGCGTTTGCGTATTGCTAAAGAAACCTTAGAAATTTATGCCCCTATCGCCGGACTGCTTGGCATCTGGCGCCTAAAATGGCAAATGGAAGATATTTGCTTTAAATACCTTTATCCGGAAGAGTATAAAAAAATAGAATATAAATATGAAGTTGAAAAAAAACTTGAACGCAACCAATATGTCCAAAAAGTAAAAAATATTTTGGGCCAAAAACTCAAACTTGCCAATATTCAATATAAAATAGAAGGACGCTTTAAGCATCTTTACAGCATTCATCAAAAAATGCAAAAAAAAAATCGCAAATTTGATGAAATTTACGATGTTTTCGCCTTGCGTATTATTGTTCCAACAATAGCTGATTGTTATAAAGCTCTTGGCATAATTCATGCTCTTTGGAAGCCAAAAACTAAACGTTTCAAAGACTTTATCGCCGTGCCAAAACCAAACGGATACCGCAGTTTGCATACTACTGTTTTTGGATTTGGAGGCAAGGCCACTGAATTTCAAATTAGAACTAAAAAGATGGACGAAGAAGCTCACTATGGCATTGCGGCCCATTGGTACTACAAACAAAAAAACAGCAAAGAAGCGCCGCAACAGCCGCGCTGGATTAAAGAAATTTTAGATATTCAGCGCCAAGCTGAAAATACTCATGACTTTATTAGGCAAATTAAATTTGATATTTTCCATGATCGTATTTTTGTTTTTTCACCCAAAGGAGATGTGTTTGATTTGCCTGAAAGAGCAACGCCGATTGATTTTGCATACGCTATTCATACTGAAATTGGCAACCAAATAGTTGGGGCTTTAATTAATGATAAGATGGCCGCTTTAGAGCAAGAATTAAAAAACGGCGACTTAATAAAAATCATTATTGATAAAAACCGCAAAGGGCCAAACCGCGATTGGTTAAAATTTATTAAAACCAATAAAGCTCGCAATAGAATAAAACAATATTCACGAGAATCCCGCTTTGATAGCATTAAAAAACTGATACCGAAAATTTAGGAAATACTCGGCTACATCTTAAAATAGACTTGTCGCGTAATTAGTTTTGTAACGACCCCAGTTATCCAACGGGGTAAAAATTTTCAAATTTTGAGTTATAATTTTTCAAACAATTTTTGAGGTTTAGCCTAAGCTAAGCTAAAAAAATTTTTGGAAAATTTGACCAAAATTTGGAAATTGCAGTAAAAAATAATTACGCGACAAGTCTAATACAAAAACATTATTCGTGTTTTCGTATTTTATTACCATCTTCTATTATCCTCTTCCTTTAATTTGCCTATTTTCCTTAAATACTCTTTGTTGGCTCTAAACTTTTTAGATATTAAAGCGCTTTTCTTTTGCTCGCCTCTGCTTTTTTTTGATTGTAAATACTGAGCTTGGCGGGCTTGATATAATTTACCGCTCTGTTGCAATCTTTTATTAAAAGACCTTAAAAAACTCTCAAAATTTTCTCCTTTTTTTCGTTTAGCTTCAACCACAAGTACACCTCCAGTCTAGTTGCGCAACACGTAACATGAAACATGAAACATGAAATACATAGCGCTTCTATAGTGATAAATTATTATGTTACGTGTTACATGTTACATGTTACTACATGTTACATGTTACACGCCGTTATCCAATCTCTTTTTAATCTCCGGAACCAATTTTTTATAATCAATTACTTCTTGAATGCCTGATTCCATATCTCTAATCAAAATAGTGCCATCCATTATTTCTTGCTGGCCTAAAATTAAACTATATTTAACAGCTAACCTGCCGGCCGCTTCCAATTGAGCTTTTAAACTGTCTTTAGTAAAAGACTGTTTAACCTGCAAACCTGCCCGGCGCAATTCTTCAAACAGCAACATGGCTTTACGTCTGGCTTGCTCGCCTAATTGCGCCACAAAAACATCCGGCCGGCTATCTTCTTTCAAGGGAATATTTTTTTCTCTAATTTTCAAAATCGTCCGCTCAATGCCAATGCCAAAACCGCAAGCAGGCGTTGGACGGCCTCCCATCTGTTCAATCAAGCTATCATAACGACCTCCTCCGCCTAATGAAATTTGCCTGCCAGCTGAAATATTGTCGTTCTGCTCTCTATCCGAGGTTTCACCGCGGGACGGCCAAAATTCAAAAACAGTACGGCTGTAATAATCAAGCCCTCTTACCAAATAAGGGTTTAAATTATATGGTATATCTAATTCATCCAAATATTCTAAAACTTTAATAAAATGTTCGCGGCACTCTTGACATAGCCAATCAATAATTTGTGGCGCTTCAGCAGCCAATTCAATGCATTGCGGCTCTTTGCAGTCAAATAAGCGTAAAGGATTTTTAACTAATCTTTTTTTGCAATCATTGCATAATTGGGCCCGTTTGCCTCTTGCTTTATAAAATTCCGCTAATTGAACTAAATATTGTTCGCGGCACTCTTGACAGCCAATGCTATTAATTTGAATTTGCACATCTATTTGCAGTTCGCGAAAAAAATTGTAAGCAAGTAAAATTAACTGGGCATCGGCAACAGGACTATCTTCGCCAAACATTTCTAAATCAAACTGGCTATGCTGGCGATAACGGCTTGATTGGGGCTTTTCATGCCTAAACAACGGTCCTAGCCAAAACAACTTAACCGGCTGGGGTAAATTAAACATGCCATGCTCTATATAAAATCTAGCTAAACCCGGAGTGGCTTCCGGGCGAAGCGCTATTTTTTCTCCATTTTTATCAACAAAAGCAAACATTTCCTTAGTAACAATATCACTGGTTTTGCCTGTTGAGCGTTCATATAACGCTAAATTTTCTAAAATCGGCGTGCTTACTCTTTGGAAATCATAAATCTTGGCCAACTCAGCCGCTTTACGGATTAGCAAATCCCAATATTTATATTCTTCGGGCAAAATATCTCTCATGCCTCTAAGCCTGGAAAATTTATTTCTTTTGGTCCGAAATTCTCTATTTTGTTTGATATTTTTCTTTTTTGGTCTCGGCATGCTTGCGAATTAAGAATTAAGAATTAAGGGTTTATGTTTAGATAATTATATGCTATAAAACCTTAATATTTTAATTTTTGACTCTTAATTTTTAAATTTTTTATTTATTAGACTTGTCACGTAATTATTTTTTACTGCAATTTCCAAATTTTGGTCAAATTTTCCAAAAATTTTTTCAGCTTAGCTTAGGCTAAACCTCAAAAATTGTTTGAAAAATTATAACTCAAAATTTGAAAATTTTTACCCCGTTGGATAACTGGGGTCGTTACAAAACTAATTACGCGACAAGTCTATCATTATCACTAAATTTTTTATTCTAAATTCTTAATTCTTAATTCTAAAAACTATATTCAAGTGTCTCAAATAAACCAATGCGATCAAACGGCCAGCCGCGCAATAATACTTTACCGATAATAAAGCTTTTATTAACGGGTCCGAAACTTCGCGAATCCTTGGAAGAATTACGGTTATCTCCTAAAACATAATACTCATCTTTGGTTAAACTTATAATATCTTGGCTTAAGCTGTAAGTTTTGGCGCTGTCTGTTAAATAAAATTCATTTAATTCCGCGCCATTAGGATTATTTTGATTATAAATATAAATATTGCCGTCCTTAATTTGAACTTTTTCTCCTGGCAAAGCAACTATTCTTTTAATAAAATATTCTTGCGGATTGCGGGGATAGCGGAACACCACAATATCTCCCCGTTTTGGCTCATTAAAGCGATAGCTGATTTCATTAATAATTAAATATTCATGATCATAAAAATTCGGCTCCATTGAAGCGCCTTTAACATAAAACGGCTGAATTAAAAAATACCTAATCGGTATTATTATTAATAGTGATATAACCACTATTTTAATTAATTCAAAAGTAAAAGTAAAAAAATTTTTTAACATAATTAAAAAGTTATAAAGTTTATAAAGTTAAAAGTTATAAAATAATTTTGCCGACTATCAACTTTAAACTTTATAACTTTCTACTTTCAACTTAATTATAGCAATCAATAAGAAAAAAAGCAAATTTAAAGGTTTAAACCACAAAAACCACTGCTTAAAAAGTAATAATTTTGTGTTTATAGAATGAAATTTTTATAGTTCAAGCTCACCCTCTCCTAACGGATTATACCCTGCTTTTACTTCTTCGCCGTCTGAATAGCCGTCGCTGTCAGTGTCGGGATTATTCGGATCTGTAAAATATTTACTCATCTCTTCTAAATCATTTAAACCATCATCATCAGAATCTG
>JAYEOU010000049.1:0-3743 GCA_034723335.1 Patescibacteria group bacterium | reverse complement strand
TTATGTTAGTAAGCTAAGGCATAAATTAGAATATAAGATTGTTTAAAAGGGGTGTGATAAAAAATAAAAAAAGGCATCGGAATAGGAACTAACTCCTATTCGTAGCCTTTTATCGTGATTAATTATAGCATAGCATATTAAAATATTATGTCAAGCCTTTGCTGAAGCTGTGGCTTGCAAGCAAGTTATGCCAAACGCGAATTCACAAACATTAACACCGGAGGATCAGATAGATATGGGGAGGCGGGGTCAAGAGAAAAACAAGAATAGCGCATTTAATCCAATGAACGATATTGACGCGCGAAAAGACGCGAGCTATCAGAGCAGATTGCGCGAAGCAAGGCAGAGAGCCAAGGATAGCAACTTGAAAGATATGGGTAAGACAGGTAGAAAAGTTGGCAAAATGGCAGCTAAAAAAGTAAAGAAAAAAATAGCGCAAGGTTCAGATAATATTTTTTATGTTTTGCTTTTTATTGCTTTAATAGTGGACTTGTTTGAATATTTGGATTTAGGAATTTTTTCGGCTTTGGCTAATGTAGGAATATATATTTTAGTAATAGTTGGCGGGTTTGTTATGTATATTTTTAAAAATAGCAGTAATAGGTTTAGTATTTTAAATTTATTAAAAGGCCAATTATGGAAATATGCTGTTTTGCCGATATTTGAAATGTTTCCGTTGATTAATCTGCTTCCTTTTTGGACAGGGACGGTTATATTAATGTGGCTGAAAGTCAAAAGGGAGCGCAAAAAAATAATTTTAGAAGAAGAAAAGCAAGAAAAAATTTCAAAAGAAAATTTACAACCTGAATATGCTTAAAATTTTTAAGAGAAAAATGAATAAAAAGTGGATTGTTTTAACAACGATTATTTTAGGATTGTTTATAAAAATTAAGACAGCTCATGCTGTTGTAGGTTTGGCTTTAGCTGGAGCTGGCATTGCCTCCGCTATTGCTTGGTTCAGTGGTATAAATATTGCTTCGCTAACATTATTTTCTATCGTTGGAGGGCTTGCTACTTTTTTTAGCTATGTAGTTGGAAAACTTTCAATTGTTTTTACAAGCATATTATTGGCAGTTGTTGAATATAATGGCTTTATTGAAGAGCAAGTCGTAACATTGGGATGGCCGATAGTCAGAGATATATGCAACATGTTTTTTGTTTTAATTCTTTTAATTATTGCTTTTGCCACAATTTTAAAAATTGAAACATATAATATTAAAAAAATATTGCCAAAACTTTTAATTATGGCTGTTTTGATTAATTTTTCTAAAACGATTTGCGGGCTGGCTATTGATTTCGCGCAAGTAATAATGATGACTTTTGTTAATGGCTTTGCTAATGCTGGCGCAGGAAATTTATATGATGCTTTTGGGATACAAAAATTATTTTCGTGGGAAAAATTTAAAGATGCCGCGAGCACTGAATCTAACGTTGAAGATAATCTTGGTTTTGCGGTTGTCGGCAGTATAGTTTTAGCTTTAATAATGTTAATTATATTTACTATTGTAATTGGGATTTATGCCATAGTTTTAATATTTAGAATTATAATGTTATGGATTTTAATTATTTTATCTCCATTAGCGTTTATTGCCATGGCTTTCCCGGCGGCAACAAAATATGCCCAGCAATGGACAAGTGAATTTACTAAATATATCATTGTAGGCCCGGTAATGGCATTTTTTCTCTGGCTGGCCTTAAGCATGTCTGCTCCTACCGCGTTAAATATAGGAGATGCAGACGGTACAATTAATCAATCATTAGGCATGGTTTCAGAAGCAAGCCAGCCGGCAAATATGAAGCAGTTTATGGTGACTATCTTATTTCTTCTCGCTGCTTTAATAGTAGCGCAACAGGCAGGTGTCGCCGGCGGAAGCATGGCTGGTGGGTTTGTTGGGAAGGTTAAGGGATGGGGGGTTGGCGCGGCTAAATTAGGATATAAAGCGCCGTTAAAGGGTGCTGATTGGTTGCAGAGAAAAGCTTCAATGAGCAAGTGGGCGAAGAAAGCAGGTGTTAAGGGATTTGACTTAGCTCCAACTAGAATGTATAAGCGAATTACAGAAGGGTTAGCAGATGAGAAAAGAAAAGAGATTGATAAGATGAGTAGCGCGGCTGGCGAGTCAATGAAGAAAGGCGGATTTAGAGGATTGCTTTCCTCTTTAAGCTCGCCTAGTTTTGCCAAAGAAGTTTTGGACGGACCATTTGCCTTAAGAGGAATAAAAAGAGTTTGGCAAGGCGGAGCGGATATGTATGGCAACGAATTAGAAGAGACATCAAAACATGACGCCTATGCCAATGCCGCGCAAACAATGACTGGATTTATAGACAAAGGATATGATGACGAAAGATTGAAGCGAGAATTTAAGAAGGAGGATGCTTACAAAGAACTAAAAACAACAGTTGGAGAAGAAAAAGCTAATGAGTATTTTAATAAAATCAAAGGTTTTGATAAGACTGCTTTAAATAAAGACATAGAAGAAAAAAGAGATTATGCTCAGCGACATAGACAAGCGGCAGCAAAATATAAAATTACTGATGCGGTAGGAGATAAAGTTTTTTGGAGTGGTATTATGGAAGCAAAAAGCAAAGCTTCCGAGAATGCTGAAGAAGCTATTGCAGAGTCATTTATTGGCGCTGTAGAAAAAAATGATTGGGAGTTAGCTAGCGCCTTAGTATTAAAATCTGGCGAGGTCAATGGCTATAATGGACTGTTAGCTAAAATGGGGTATTCTTCTGTTCATGCTGGCTTTACTGAAAAAGAAGCGGAAGAATTAAATAAAACGGAAGAAGGAAGAAAGCATTACCAGCAATTTAGGGGTGGCCATGATATGTTTAGAGATATTTTTATTAAAAAATTTGGCATGAGCAGAGAAAGAACATTTTCTCTGGAGGATGAATTATCTGAAACATGTTTGGCTAAAGGGCATTTATATGGCGCCAAAACAATATCAATTAAAGATGGCAGAAGATTTCAAAGGAGTGCTGCAGAACAAAAAGAAGCTGCTTTAATTGATATTAAAAAGGGTGATGCTGAAGGACTTGTGAGAAAATATCAAAAAGCGGGTTTTGGCGGGTATGACGCTAATGGAAAATGGCTATCTAGTGATTTAGGGCAGGAAATGATGTTGACATACTGGAAAACAATAGCTAAACAAATTGAAATAAATAGATGGAATCAGAGCACTTCCGAGGAAATGGGCAAAAAAGAAGAAGTTAAAAAGATTAGAGATTTGTTTAATGAGATGGTGGTTGCAACAGGCAATAAACAGGCGGTTATAAACATGTTTGGCGTGGCAAAAGTTGGTGATAATAGTAAAGGCACTATTGAAGATTTTTTTAATAGAGTTGAACAATATTCTAAGTTAGGCGGTTCAGAGTTTAGTAAAATCATAGCGGCTGCACGAGAAGGAGAAAAATATGAATTAAACAATATAGGAACTAAAGCAGACACTAAAAAAGAGACAAAAGCTACAAAAGAGGATGAAAGTTCATCGGCTGATTTAACCAAGATTGCGGAAGAAGAAAGTAAAAAAAGAGAAGATCGTTTTTTTGGCAGGAGTTAGCTATAATTTTAATAAAATCTATAAAAATTCTAATAAAATATGGATATTAATGTAATAAAAGATTTTAAGAAAATAAAAGAATATAGCGAACAAGCGCTGTATAGCGAGGATTGGCAAGGAGCTAATAATCTTATTTATTTTCTTCAACAGAATATAAAAAAGTTAGATTTAAAAAAATCTAAT
>JAYEOU010000048.1:0-3767 GCA_034723335.1 Patescibacteria group bacterium | reverse complement strand
ATCAGATTGCTTTTATAAAGCCCTTTTACAGCAATATAAGAAAAGAGTTAACGAAAATGCCTAAGCCGTATTTTTATGATTTGGGCCTGAGAAATTTGTTTTTAAATAATTTTGATTTCATAGATAAGCGGGCTGATAAAGGGGCATATTTGGAAAATATTATATTTAGAGAATTTTTAAGAACAGCAGGCGACATTAATAAAATTAAATTTTGGCGCACCCAGGATAAAAAGGAAATTGATTTTATTGTTGATAATAAAGCTTTTGAAGCTAAATTTAGCCAACGCCAAGCCAATAAGGGTAAGTATAAACAGTTTCAAAAATTTTATCCGGATATAAAATTTAATTTTTTAATTTATTCTAAAGTTTTAGAAAAATTTTATCATTGGCAATTGTGATTTTTATCGCCTCACCAGAGTCCACTTCGGGAAACTCTGACGAGGCGGGAATGCTATTGTAATATATTAATAAAATATTGACAATGATAATAACAATATGATAGAATATAGTTGTTAATTAGAATAACAATATTTTTATGAAAAAAAATGAATATAGTTTAGAGTTTTTACTTAGATATAATCCTTGGTGGCTTAATAAGCAGGAAATTAATCAGGATTTAAAAATAAAGCAATTCCAGCAGTCAAAAATTAAATATGAACATCCTTTGCTTGATAAATTTATTTTAGAAAAGGACGTTGTATACACTTTGCGCGGCTCTCGCCAAACAGGCAAGTCAACCATTTTAAAGCTATTAATAAAAAAATTATTAGCAGAAAAAAAAAATCCGCGCCATATTTTCTTTTTCCCAGGGGATTATATTAGAGACTATAAAGAGTTATATGAAATATTGCTGATTTTTTTAAATTCCACTTCAAAGCAAAAGCGTAGATATATATTTATAGACGAGATTTCCTTTATTAAAGAATGGACCCGGGCAATTAAATTATTAGCTGATGAAGGTGAATTAAAAAATTGTTTTGTTTTATTAACCGGCTCGCTTTCAGTTTTTGTTAAAGGCGCGGGTGAATTTATGCCGGGCCGCAGAGGAAAGGTAAAAGATCTGGATAAAATTTTATTTCCCTTAAGTTTTGGCGAATATATAAAATTAGTTGATGAAAAATTATTTAAAAAAATTACAATAGCGGGAAACATAGCAGATAAGCTGAACAATCAGATAAAAATAAGCCAAAATATTTCATTACAATATTCCAAGCGCAATAATATTTTAAACAAGCATTGGCTTGATTATCTGTTAACCGGAGGTTATTTTTTAAATATAAACAGCTATTTAGCAAATAACTCTTTGCCAATCAGCAATTATAGTTTATATTTAGAAAGTTTTAGAGGCGATTGGTTAAAGTTGGGGCGGGAAGAATTTTTATTAAAAGAAACCATTATGGGGGTTATAAGGCAGTTGGGATCTTCAACCAGCTGGCTGAATTTAGCTAAACAATCAAGCGTGCAATCCCATTTAACAATGGCCAGTAGCGTGGAAATATTAGAAAAATTATTTATAGTGAGAATCTTGCATAATTTAGACATTGATAAAAAGCTGCCTAATCTGCGAAAAGAGAAAAAAATTTTTTTTATTGACCCTTTTGTTTTAACGGTTTTTAACGGATATTTGCAAGCTAGGGAAGATTATTTAACTATTTACAAAGATTTGATTAATAATCATATGCCAACCGTAGTAGAAAATACTGTAATTAGCCATTTGTCAAGATTTTATAAAAATTGCTTTTTTTACCGCGTAAAAACAGGTGAGATTGATTTTGTGGGGCAGGACGGCAATAATTTTATTGGCTATGAGGTTAAATACCAAACCTCTATCAGCAAAGACGATTTTAAATTTAAGGATAAATTTAAGAATATTTTTTTAGTTGCTAAAAATAAATTTTATTTTGATAAAAATTATTTAAGCATGCCTTTTCTTTGGCTGTTAGTTAATTTAGACAAGAGTTATCAGGAAGAGAATTAACAGAGAAACAAAAGTTTTAAACCAAGCTGTAAAACGAAATATTGAAAGATTTCCTGACGATTTTATGTTTCGGTTAACAAAAATGGAATCCGAATATTTATTATTAGATAAAGAAGGAATTAATTCTTTAAGGTCACAAATTGTGACCTTAAAAGTATAAAATTCAACACTATGTCAAAAATAATAAAAAAAAATATTTTACCTCAAGATATTATAGAAAGTAAAATATTTTTAATCAGAGGCAAGAAAGTTATGTTGGATAGAGATTTAGCTAATCTTTACGGAGTTACAACAGGAAGATTAAACGAACAAGTCAGGAGAAATATTGATAGATTTCCTGACGATTTTATGTTTCAATTATCAAAAGAAGAATTTGATATCTTGATATCGCAAATTGCGACATCAAGTTGGGGCGGAATCAGAAAATTACCCCTTGTGTTTGCAGAGCAGGGCGTTGCTATGTTATCCTCTGTTTTAAAAAGCAAGAAAGCCATAAAGGTAAACATCGCTATTATGCGTGTTTTTGTAAATATTAGAAAATTTGTTTCTTCTTATGAGGGATTAGCTATGAAGATTGCGGAATTGGAGAAAAAGTATGACAAGAAAATCGGCAAAATTTTTACTGTTTTGGATTATTTGATAAAAGGGAGTGAAGAGGAAAAGAAGAAGAAAAACGAGATTGGGTTTACCCCGTATAGATAAGTTATCTAATGGGGTTTAAGGCGTGAATAAGCTCCGAAAATTTAGTAAACCCCGTTAGAAAAGTGTCGCTTGTCGGTGGCTTTAAACCACCGACTGCGACAGAATAATTTTACCTCCGACTTCGTCAAAGGCTTTTTTCTAACGGGGTAAAATAAACTACAAGAATTTTTTATAAAGAAGAATTTTTAGGCGAGAATATATATGAATTATAGCATTCTTCTTTATAAAAAATTCTTGTAGTTAAAATTCTTGTAGTTCCTTATGTATTTATGCCTCAAGCAAATTCACAAACATTAACTCCGCGGGATCAGCTGGCTATGGCAGGGCAGTTGAGGCAGGAGAAAAAATTACTATATGAATAATAATACAAAGAATAATTTTGCTTTTATTGACAGCCAGAATTTGAATTTAGCCATTAAGGATTGCGGTTGGGCTTTAGATTTTAAAAAATTCTATATTCATCTTAAGCATAAATATAGAATAGATAAAGCGTATATTTTTATTGGTTATGTTGTCGGCAATGAACGGCTTTATACCGCATTGCAAAAGATGGGTTATGTGGTTATTTTTAAGCCAACGCTTGAATATAAGAAAAAAGGAGAAAAATATGTTAAAATTAAAGGTAATGTTGACGCTGAGTTAGTTTTGCATTGTATGCTTGAATATAATAATTTTGATAAAGCAATAATTGTTAGCGGCGATGGTGATTTCTATTGCTTGATTGAGCAGTTGGAAAAAGACAATAAGTTATTAAATGTTGGCATTCCCAATAAAAAAAGTTTTTCAGCGTTATTAAAAAGGTTTGGTCCTTGCCATTTTTATGTTAGTAAGCTAAGGCATAAATTAGAATATAAGATTGTTTAAAAGGGGTGTGATAAAAAATAAAAAAAGGCATCGGAATAGGAACTAACTCCTATTCGTAGCCTTTTATCGTGATTAATTATTAGCATAGCATATTAAAATATTATGTCAAGCCTTTATTGAAGCTATGGCTTGCAAGCAAGTTATGCCAAACGCAAATTCACAAATTTTAACTCCGGAGGATCAGCTGGCTATGGCAGGGCAGTTGAGGCAAGAGACCCGCCTA
>JAYEOU010000047.1:0-3789 GCA_034723335.1 Patescibacteria group bacterium | reverse complement strand
AATCAAATTCCGGCAAAATTTTTATTCAAGATTACATTGATTCATTAGATAAAAAAACGCAATATGAAGTTTATTCTTTTTTGCAAAAATTTAAAAATGATTATCGTTTTAGGCAAAGCCCTTATTGCAAAAAAATTACTAAAGACATTTTTAAAATTAGGATTAAGGTAAAAGATTGCTACAGAATATTATACGCATTTTTATATAAGGATACTGTTGTCCTGCTCCATATTTTTAAAAAGAAAACCAATAAAATACTTAGAAAAGATTTAAAATTGGCTATTAATAGATTAAAATTATATGAGCAATAAAAAGAAATACAATTTAGCGAAAATAAAAAATTTGCGCGGTTTTGATGATGATTTGAAAGAAAAATTAAAAGATCCAAAATTTAAAAAAGGGTTTGATTTAGCGTTAAAGCGCTGGGATTTGGCTCATGAAATTATGGCGGCAAGGGAGAAGGCCAAAATGACTCAGACAGAATTTGCCAAAAAGCTTAAAACCAGCCAAAGTTTTATAGCCAGAGCGGAAAACGGGGGGCAAAATTTAACTATTGATGTTTTAATGAGAATGGCTGATGTGCTGTCTATGAAGCAAAAAAAGCCGGTTAAGTTTCAGATAATTGGTTCGGTTTAAAAACGATTCATTAACCTAACACTTGCCCCGTCCTTCGCGAAAGGCGGTGGCTGATCGGTACTATGCATTTGGTCTTTGCCCGAAAGGGCATTGGGTGATCCGAAGGCCGCGCCAGCGGACGGAATTTTATTAAAAATTATGCCGAATAAAAAAGTAATTCAACAAAAATCAATCATTCTTTTTGAAAATATACCTGTTCGCAGAATATGGTCGGATAAAGAGGAGAGGTGGTATTTTGCTATTGTGGATGTGGTAAGAATTTTAACTCAAAGCGCTGACCCGAAAAATTATTGGAAAGTATTAAAAAATCGTTTAAAAAAAGAGGGCAGCGAGGTGGTTACAAAATGTAACCAACTGAAATTATCATTGCCAATCATCAACAAAATCTCCGAATTCAAAATTTAAACTCGACCATTTATATTTTGTTTCGTCCTCGCATAATTTATGTTTAACGCAATTTAAAGCAATATAATTCAAATGTTTGAGAAAATCTTTTTCATTGCGGATTACATGGTCATGAAATGATTGTTGCCATTTGAATTTAGGCATATTTTTAAACTTGTTAATTTGTTTAATATATTTTTCATATTTTGGTATCGCAAATATTTTATTTTGGCGAAATGAATATTGTTTTCCTTGAAGGCGAGATTCCCAGCAACAATTATATTGAAGGCGAGATTCATGAATCTCGCCTTCAATATAATTGTTGCTGGGAATATTTTTGTTGTTGGCAAAATAAATAAAATTATTAAAATCGCGGGAAAATGATTTTTTTAATGATTGCATTACCTTTGAAATATTAAAATCATTTTCTGGTTTTAATAATAAATGAACATGATTCGGAATTATAGTAAACGCGTATAATTTGAATTTTTTTAATTTTTTGCAAATCCGCAAATTTTCCATGAATAATTCACAAAATAAATTTTCTTTAAAAAATGGAAACCGTTCGCGTGTTATGGTGGTGATAAAATAAATTTTATCATCTCCATAAAATCTTTTTTGGGAATTGCGGTGGAATTTTATGTTTTTCATACTTGCATTATAGCATAGAATAAAAAAAATATAATGAAGACGAAAAAATATAATGAAGACGAGACGCCGGCGCTTCGCCTTTATTTGTTTATATTTTCGTTTGACTTTCCCTGTATTTTTTGCTAAATTTATATTAATAATAAAGTAAATACATCAACCTAACCCTTGTCCCGCTTGGTCGGGATTGTTTAAGGTATGGTTAAACCCCGCCCCTCGCGAAGGGCGGGGCTGATCGGCACTATGTATGTGGTCTTTGCATAAAATGGCATTGAGTGATCCGAAAGGGTTGCCGGCGGACGGGAGACCTTTTTTGTAAAACAAACAATATGACTATTTCAAAATTATCTAAATTTATTTTAAATAAAATAGCAAAAATTCGTAATGGTTATAATCCGTTAAAAAAAGATGGCACAAAAATGAAATTTAAAAAAAATTATTTAGAATATAAAAATATTTTAGAAAAAGAGGGTATTAAAAAAATTTATCATCTTACAGATTCTAATAATATAGAATCCATAAAAAGACATGGCGGTTTATATAGTCGGAAGTATTGTGAAAGTAATAATATAAAGATATATAAAACAGGCGGTAATGATTTGTCAAAAAAATTTGATAGTCAGGATAGTTTAGAAAATTCAGAAGATTATGTGCGTCTTTCTTTTGTTGAGGATCAACCCATGTTTTACAGAAGAAGCAATATTGTTTGTTTAGAGATTGGCATAGAAGTAATTTATTGGGATGCAACATTCCATAGTGACATTAATGCTACTACCCAAAGACAAAAGCCGATAATTGGTAAAGATATTGATTGTTTCAAAAAAATAAGATTTGATATAATAAAAAAAGGATGGATGGATTTGAATTATAGTGATAGGGAAATAAGAAAAAGATATTATCAAGCTGAGATAATGGTAAAAACATTTATTCCTATAAAATTTATAAAAAATATAAATATATTATAATGGCAAATAGACCAGTTTTTATTCCTAATAAAATTGATAAGCCCTTTGTTGCGGAGCAAGATATTGAATTTAAATGGATTCCAGGTATGGCAGTTTCGCAAAAAATGAAAAATGTGAAAGCTTTACATAAAGCAGCATTGGAAAATCAAAATATTATGCATATATTAGAAATATCTACTAAATCAGAATTGGAATTGGGCGTAAGACTTAGTGCTTTTAATTTGTGGCTAAATTTTGAAAATGGTAAAAAAATTACAGTTGAAGCTGCCTTTCAAGGAAGTAAAGTATTTGAACAAGGCGGGCCATACCGTAATTTATATTTAATGAGTGGGCGCGAAATTAAAAAAGATAGACGTTTAAAACACTCGGGAGCATTAATAGGATTTAATTATCAAAATAAGGAATGGCCGCTTGAGCCGAAAACCGCATTTTATGATTGGCTGTATTTAAAAGCATTATGTGAGAATAAATCGCTTAGCGATAAACTTATGTCTTTCGCTGGGTTTTCAGATATAGAGTTTAATCCTAAAAAATCATTGAATTGTCAGGCGCGGTCAGCCGCCTTGTATGTAGCGATATATAATAGAGTTGATCTTAATGATTTATTAAAAGATAAAAATAAATTTATTAAAGAATTGTATTTGCAATTTAATCCAAAAATTAAAGCAAAACAAAATACTTTATTTTAATTTGCAGTTTATGAAAAAATTTATATTTTTAACAATTATACACATAATAATTTTGTGTTATATAATATCTATTGGGAAAATAGCATTAGCTGGTGATTGTCTTGGTTCTATGGATTGTAAGTGGTCTGATAATATTTCTAAATCTATTATTAATGATACTATTTGGGGATTGGCTAATAGTCCTTATGTTATATCTAATATTGTACAAGTATATCCAGAAGCAAAATTAACGATTGAATCAGGTGTAATTGTAAAATTCAATGTAGGAGCTAGTATGCGAGTAGACGGCGAATTAATTTTAGAAGGCAATATGGATAATAAAGTAATATTTACAATTAATGATTTAATGGTCAAAAATGGTTGCTGATTTTTTAATAGTTAAACAAAATTTTTACTAAAATTAGTATAAAATTGAAGTTAAAAATAGCATAGAAAGTCATTAACTTTAAATCTATTTAAACTTAATG
>JAYEOU010000046.1:0-3796 GCA_034723335.1 Patescibacteria group bacterium | reverse complement strand
CGACCTGCTCGAACGGCGCCGTTGGTTTTCGTTGCGCCAGGTAGTTTCCCATTTTGCCCCTTGAATTCCTTTAATACCTTTGCCTTTTACTCTTTTTTTTGCGATTCGCCAGCTGGCCCCGCCCCTCGCGAGGAGCGGGGCTGTGGAGCGAAGCAATCCCGTGAAGAGCAGAAACGCTATTACTTGCGAGGGCTCCATAGTCCCGAAGGGCTGTGGAGCCAAAGTGCAGGCCGTTAATATTCAACCTTATGTCAACAAAAAGAGTTAACCAAAAAAACGAGAATGAAATGCACTTTTTAACACTAACAATTATTGAGTGGATTGATATTTTTACCAAGCCAGAATATTTTAAAGTCATAATTGATAGTTTTAAATATTGCCGAAAAAATAAAGGATTAAAGCTCTATGAATATGTAATAATGACAAATCATATTCATTTTATTGCGAAAGCTAAAGAAAATTATAAATTATCCCCAATAATCAGTGATTTTAAAAAGCACGCCACCAGAGAAATATTAAAATTATTAGAAAAAGATAATAGGCGGTATATACTGAATTTAATAAAAAATAGTTTTGCTAAAAAGAAAGGATATAAAAAGCAGATTTGGCAGAGAGAAAATTATCCAGAAGCGATTATTGCTGAAAAATTTTTAAGGCAAAAAATAAGATATATTTATAATAATCCAGTTAAAAAAGAATATGTAAAAAATCAAGAATATTGGCTTTATTCATCGGCGAGGAACAGAATTTTAAATGATAATAGCGTGATTGAATTGGATGATTTGTGGGGGTGATTGACAGTTTGCATTGTGGCTCCACAGCCCTCACTTCACTTTGTTTCGTTCGGGACTATGGAGCCGTCAATAGCAGCAATCCCGTGAAGAGCAGGAACGCTATTACTATATCACGAACATTTTGCTTACCACGGGATTGCTTCGGTCGTTTCACTCCCTCGCAATGACAGCTATATATCTATGCAATCACAACAAATAAAACATTTAGAAATTCGTAAAAAATACCAGGATTTTTTGCTTTGGCTTTTTCAGAAAATAAATACTTTTCCGAAAAAACAAAAGTTTATTATAGGCGAAGAAATAGGAAAATTGGCTTTGAAAATTTTAAAAGATATTATTATTTTGCAGTACACCTCGGCAAACGAAAGAAGAAATAAAATTAGGGCTTTTAACCTTGAGTTGGATGTTTTTCGTTCTTTAATGCGATTAGCTTATGAAATGAAATTTTTATCGCATAAAAGTTTTCTTTATCAGGAATCCAAGGTTAATGAAACCGGCAGGATGATGTATGGTCTAGCCATGAATAAATAATATAGCATAGTTTTTTCTGCTCTTTACAATTTATTGGCTGACCAAAAATTCGTTTCCGCAAACGATAAGAATCAGCATGTTCACAATAAGCCAGCCAGGCGGTAAGAGACCTTTGTAAATAATCAGGGCATATTTTGCCTTGTTGAAATAATTTTTTTAGCTTATGTAATTTTTTGTAAAATAACCTTTTATTTTGCGGCAGCAGCAGGATAAAGTCCTTAAAAACTATATAACCCAAAAAATTAATCCCAAGAGCGGATGGGGAAATGCTTATTTTTTTAGGATGAAGAGTCAGGTATAAGTTGTCATAGAGAAAGGCTTTAATTTTTTTAACAAGCTGATGTAAATATTTTTTGTCTTTTGATAGAATTATAAAGTCATCCACATAGCGAACATAGTACTTAACTTTGAGTTGATGTTTAAGATATTGGTCAAGTTCATTTAAGTAAATATTTACGAAGATTTGACTGGTCAAATTTCCTATTGCTATGCCCCGAGGACGTTTGGCGTGAAAATAAGAATTGGCTGGAAAAAGCTTGTTATATTCATTACCACTTTCATAAGAATTAATAATCTCCCGCAAAAGCCAGATTGTATCTTTGTCTTTGATTTTTTTGTTTAGAATTTTGATAAGTATTTTGTGATTAATAGAAGGAAAGCATTTAGAGATATCGCACTTAAGACAGTAAACCAAGGGAGTGGTTTGTCCACTCGCCCGCCTTTTTGCCATTAAAAGAAATTTTTGCAGCCGTTTTACCGCCCGATGGCTTCCTTTTAATTTTCTGTTAGCGTAAGAATCAAAAATAAATTTTTTATTATAAATTGGTTCAATAATTTTGTAAATAGCATGATGAACAACCCTGTCTCTGAAAGGCGCGGCGCTAATTGTTCTTTTCTTTTTATCGTAAACAGTAAAGAAATGATATTGTCCGTGTTTGTAGGTTTTACTAATTAATTGCTGGTGAAGTTGCCCGATATTTTTAGATAGATTTTGATCAAATAAAAGAACAGCGTCCCTAAAACGTTTTTGCTTAGTAGCGTTGTTATACGCAGACATTAAGTTTTCTATTGAAACAATTTTAGAAAATAGATTTTTATAAGTTTTAGCCATGAGACCTGCCGCGCAATTAGTTTCGTAATAAATTTATGGACAATAAGAATAATTTTTATTATTATTATAACAGAAAGGGGGACAAACATAAAGCGCTTTCCTACGCGGCGGTAACTGGAACAATGGTGTGAATGCCGGCGCATTTACGCTCAATTTGAATAATTCGCCGACCAACTCGAACTACAACATTGGTTTTCGTTGCGCCAGGAGTTTTTCTTTTAAAAGAGTAAAAGTATTGGCCAGAGTCAATTCTGTCAAGGCGGGATTGAGCGAGCCATAAAAAACTACAGGGTTTGTTTTGCCTGTCGCATAATTTTAAAAGCGACAAATATAAAAATAGTCCATTTTGTATTAGTAATTTAATTGTGAAAATTCAGAATGGACAATTAAAATCAGGATGAATATCATTTGATTTCAGAAAATGAATGGATGACTATTGCTGAAAACATAATCAGGGTTGCGGAAAATGACATTGATAATGAAAAACAAGGATTACAGCTAATTTCAGGCGAAAATACCAATCCATCCTATCAATTGACAAATGATAACATAATTTACGATTTAGCTGGAACATTAGCGGAATGGACAGACCAAACAGTAACAATGGCCGGCTGCCCTGAATTAGCCGGCGCGGATGAATGGCAGGAATATTATGATATAATAAATTATAAGGGCATGAACATTGCCCCGCCGTATTATTTGAATGACATTGATAATAACATTGGCAGGATTAAAGTCGGAGACAGCAATGATAATTTAAGAGGATTTGTCCGAGGATTTAACGGAATATTTAGCTTGGATTTAAGCAATAACCCTTTTGTAACAGCCACCACCAGCATTGGATTTAGATGCGCTAAGTAAATAATTGTCATTGCGATGATGCGAGGGCTCCATAGTTCCCGCCGCAGCGGGACTGTGGAGCCCAAGATGCAGACCGTGAACCCTATTGTCATTGCGATCCGCCAGCTGGTAGCGAAGCAATCCCGTGAACCCTTTTGTCATTGCGAGTGCAGCGAAGCAATCCCGTGAAGAGTAGGAACGCTATTACTATATCACGGATGTTTTGCTTGCCACGGGATTGCTTCGGTCGTTTCACTCCCTCGCAATGACAATTGCTCTTGTCATTCCTGCACCCCTTGTCATTCCTGTAGATGTTAGGTAATTCGTTGACGGATTTTAGTATAAATTCTACCTTTGTCATTCCTGGAAATTTTGGAGCGGATGCGGAAAAATTTATCAGGAATCCAGGAGTTAGCAATAGAAATGAAAATTTAAATATATAATTATTAGCCGTAAAAACAATTAATAATAATGCGCATTAATATCGTTTCCTCCTGGATTCCTGGTCGCGCTCCTTTCG
>JAYEOU010000045.1:0-3812 GCA_034723335.1 Patescibacteria group bacterium | reverse complement strand
ATAAATTTCCGTTTTGTAAAATTAATAGCAGACACAAATGCATATTATTTAACGCCAGAAAGTTTAAAAATATTAGGAAAAAAGAAAGTAATACATAAATTTGTTGAATTTAAAAAACTAATAATTAAATATACAAATCAATATCCGGCTGATGTAGATGTTTATTTATTTACTGATTTAATAAAAAATTATAAAAATATTTATGATAATTTTTTTAATAAAACAATGTTTTTACTGCAAAAAAAATCTGAAAAAATTATTTCTAATAAAATTTTACAGCAGCAATTCAAACGGATAAAAAATCATCTTGGTTTTAAAAATAAAAACGAAATAAAAAATTTTGCAATAAAAACAATAGCTTCATATGCAGCAGAGGGCGTTGTATTTGATAAATTAGCCAAATCAAAAAATTTTTCAAATTGTATATGGCTAAATATAGAAGAAGCGGATCAGAGAACTATTGAGATTACAAATTGTTTAAGGACAAAAAGCAATCTCGGGAAAATGCCTATGATTTTTCCTAAGTCCCAATCTCTTGACAATAATATAGATAGTTGATAATTTTAAATAAATGGCTCTTTGAAAATATTCAATTGATATCTCAATAACGAATAAATTATTTTCATGAAAGGAGGATAAAATTATGAGTAAAAAAACAAACAAAAAAGAAAGGATTAAGCCTGAACTATTAGGAGGATTTAGGGACTATTTGCCCGAGGTAATGATTTCCCGGCAAGAGATAATTAACAATATTAAAGAAACATTTGAGAGTTTTGGTTTTATACCTTTAGATACTCCAGGGCTGGAACGTTCTTCTGTATTAGGCACAAACAAAGATGAATTCAAAATGGAAGTTTATCGTTTTAAGGCCGGAGGTAAGGATGTTACACTACGATTTGATTTAACTGTTCCTCTTTCTCGTGTTATTGCCGCTTATCCAAAACTTTTAAAGCCATTTAAACGTTATCAATATGGGCTTGTATGGCGCAAAGAAAAATCTCAAGCCGGAAGATATCGCGAATTTGCTCAATTTGATGCTGATATTGTCGGCAGTGATTCAATTTTGGCAGACACTGAAATTATCAATATGATGTATAAAACTATGCGGAATTTAGATCTGGATAATTTTATTATCAGGTTTAATAACCGTAAAATTTTAAATGGTTTGCCAAATATAGCAGGATTTAAAGAAGAAAAAGCACCTGATGTTTTTAGAGTTTTGGATAAAATAGAAAAAATTGGACTTAAAGAAGTTATACGCGAGCTGCAAAGACGACCTGAAAATGAATGCGATAAATCAGCATTAGCGCTGTCTGATGCAAGTGTTGCAAGAATAAAAGAATTTTTAAATCTTTCAGGCGACCCGCAAAGTCTAATAAAAGATTTAAAGTTGTTTTTTAAAGGAGTGGAAGTTGCGGAAGAAGGGATAAAAGAGTGCGAAGAAATTATTGATAATTTAATCGTATTAAATATTCCTGAAAAGAATTGGAAGTTTGATTTATCCATTGCTAGGGGTCTTGGATATTATACCGGACCTGTGTTTGAAACCATTTTAACAGATTTGCCAGAAATAGGATCAGTATTTTCAGGCGGACGTTTTGATGAATTAGTAATGCGTTTTATTGGAGAAAAAATTCCAGCAGTCGGCACTTCAGTGGGAGTTGATCGATTAATCGCCGCTCTTGAACAATTGGGCAAAATTAATAACAGAAAAACAACCGCTAAAGTATTATTGACTATTATTAATAATGATTTAACCCAAAAAATTTTACAAATAGCTCAAAGATTCAGAGAAAGCGGCATTAATACAGAAATTTATATAGGTAAAGCAAAGACATTAAAAGACCAAATAATTTATGCGGTCAAAAGAGAAATCCCCTTTGTGATTATTATAGGAGAAGAAGAAAATCGTGTTGGCAAGTTAAAATTCAAGGATATGAACAAGCGAGAAGAGACCCTCTTGACAGAAAGCGAAATTATTGATAAATTGAAGTTATAGAAAAAAATAGGAGGTTTAAAATTTGGGTTTATGCGGTGAGTGTAGCTCAAAGGTCAGAGCGCTGGATTGTGATTCCAGAAGTTGAGGGTTCGAGCCCCTCCACTCACCCCAACTCAAAAATATTTATCGGGGGAAAACATCACTTTTCCCCGATTTTTTTTAAAACATATTATTTTAATATCATATAATCTAAAAATGACAACATATAACAAAATAAAAATTTACTGCAAACATCATAAAATACACCTGCACAATAAAAAAGGTTGTTTTATGATGAAAAAAATTTAACTATTGACAAATAATAAAATAATAATTAAAATATAAAATTACATTATATTATTAAAACAACCTTGAATAGGTTGTTTTTATATAGTTCTTTAAAAAAATATTGAAAAAAGGGAGGAAATAATTATGTTGAAATTAGTAATTCCAAAAGGAAGTTTAGAGGAGGGAACCTTTAATTTATTTGCGCAGGCAAATTTACCGATTATTCGCAAAAGCATCCGTGATTATAATGGATGGATCAATGATCCGCGCATAGCCGAAGTAATGGTTTTGCGGCCACAGGAAATACCCGAATATGTAGATGACGGCATTTTTGATTTAGGCGTAACTGGCTTGGATTGGATTATGGAAAGAGCAAAAAATGTTACAATTGTGGATGATTTAAAGTTTGCTAAAAAAAGTTGGAATAAAGTTAAAATTGTCTTGGCTTGCCAATCTGACAACCCAATTAACAGCGCGGAAAAAGTACTGAACAAATCGCGGGTAGTCACTGAATATCCGCAATTAACTAAACGTTTTTTTCGCAAATTAGGAATTCAGGTATCTATTAAACTGTCTTATGGCGCGACCGAGCCCAAGGTTCCTAAAATAGCTGATTATTTAGTTGATGTGACTGAAACAGGCGAAACTTTGGCAGTACACAATAAAAAAATTATTGCCGTATTGCTTGAGTCATCAACAAAATTAATTGCTAATCAGGAATCGTATAAAGATCCTGTTAAAAGGCAAGCCATAGATGAAATTAACTCATTATTGCAGGGCGTAATTTACGCGCAAAGCGCTTCATTAATTAAGATGAATGTAATTCAGGATAATTTAGACGCTCTTTTAGAAGAAGTGCCTGCAATGCGCGCTCCAACAATATCTCAGCTTCAGATAGCGGGCGGAGAAAAATGGTATGCAGTTGAAACAGTGATTCAGCAAAAAGACCTGAATCGCCTTATTCCGTTGTTCAAACAGCTTGGAGCTTGTGATATTTTAGAGCTTAGATTGCGCAAAGCAATTCCTTAATTTTAACAGAGTTACTAAAAAGCCGACAGGTTTTACCGTCGGCTTTTTTTTGACATCCCCTGTTTTCTGTCAAAGCAATTTAGAAATGTCATAGTTTGAGCAGTTTCCACCCAGCCGTAAACGGCAGGGTTAAGCAAAAATTTCAAGCCCGTTAAAACGGGCTATATAAAAAATCAGTTATAGCAATAGCCCTATTTATAGGGCTTATAGGCTAAAATGATAGCCCTGCCGTTTACGGCTGGGCGGGTTTATTAGGTAATGGAAAATTAACAGGTATGACATTTCTATATTGCTGTACTATGACATTATCATATTGCTGCGACATTTTTTGTCAATGTCCTTGACATCCCCCTCAATCCGTGCTAATGTAAAAGTGTTATTGCGAATAACACTTTTTTAATTGGTTTCTAACTAATGTTAGTTATAGGAGTGTTAAAAAAGCGTTAAAGACAGTAATTATTGATCTTTGAAAAAATAAAAAAGGCATTAGAGGGATGTCTTTTTGGAATAAATATTT
>JAYEOU010000044.1:0-3833 GCA_034723335.1 Patescibacteria group bacterium | reverse complement strand
TTTTTCAGCTTAGCTTAGGCTAAACCTCAAAAATTGTTTGAAAAATTATAACTCAAAATTTGAAAATTTTTACCCCGTTGGATAACTGGGGTCGTTACAAAACTAATTACGCGACAAGTCTAATAAAATTACGAGATTAAAGTAATAACTATGGCAAAAAATCTTGGTCCAAAATGCAAACAATGCAGAAGAGAAGGGGAAAAATTAATGCTTAAAGGCGAACGATGCAATTCGCCTAAGTGCGCTATGGTTAAAAAAAATTATCCGCCAGGAATTCATGGCCCTAAAAGAAGAGGCAGGCAGAGCGATTATAGCCTGCAGTTGCGGGAAAAACAAAAAACTAAAAGATTTTATAATTTATTGGAAAAACAGTTTAAAATAACCTTTAATAAAGCCAGTAAACAAAAGGGTGATGCCGGTGAAAATTTATTAAAAATGTTAGAAATCAGGTTAGATAATGTTATTTACCGCTCAGGTTTTGCTGTTTCAAGAAATTATGCCCGCCAATTAGTCAGCCATGGCCATTTTACTGTCAATGATAAAAAGGTTAATGTTCCTTCGTATCAGGTTAAAACAGGTGATATCATTAAGATAAAATCGCCCAGTAAAAAAAATAAAGCATTTAGTAATATAGAAGAAAGATTAAAAAAGATTACAGCGCCTGGCTGGTTGAATATTGACACTAAAGAGCTGATTTGCAAAATTTTACATCAGCCGGCTAAAGAAGATACGGAAAAAATTAATACGCATATGATAGTTGAGTTTTATTCAAGATAAGATATTAGCTCGCTGGCGCTCGCTATATTTATGGATATTATAGATATTTATAAGTAAATTTTCATTAATATCGCTCCGATAGAGCCAATTAATATTTTAATAGTATAAATTTTTATTGTTAATTAAAAGTATTTTAAAACAACAATTATATGAAACAAATCGCTTTACCAAAAAAAATTGAATTTCAAAAAGGCAAAGAGCCTAATCAAAAATTAGTGATAATTCAACCTTGCTATCCTGGCTATGGCATAACAATAGGCAATGCTTTAAGGCGCGTTTTGCTTTCTTCTTTGCCAGGAGCCGCTGTTATTGGAGTAAAAATTAAAGGGGCCAGCCATGAGTTTATGGCCTTGCCGCATATTAAAGAAGATGTTTTGGAAATTATATTAAATTTAAAACAATTACGTTTAAGGTTGCATAGTGATGAAGTAATAAAACTTGAATTAGATATTTATGGCGAAAAGAAAGTAAAAGCTGCTGATATTAAAAAAAATAGCCAAGTTGAGATTGTGAATCCGAATTTGATTTTAGCCAATATTACAGATATAGCAGGAAGTTTAAGTATGGAAATTTTTGTTTCTCGCGGTAAAGGTTATGAAACGATTGAAGATCGTGAAAGTGAAAAACATGAAATTGGCTATATTGAGATAGATTCAATTTTTTCTCCAGTTGTATCAGTTGGGGTTAATGTAGAAAATACGCGTGTTGGCAAAATGACTAATTGGGATAAGCTGATTTTAAACATCGCGACTGATGGAACTATTACTCCCGAAGAAGCTTTTAAGCAAGCAGCGGAAATTTCAATAGAGCAATTCAGCGCTTTAATTGGCAAGCCGGATGTTAAAGAAGAGACAGAAAAGGAAGAGGAAAAAGAGATTAGAGAAGATAAAAAGAAAAGGAGTAAAAAAGAAAAAAAAGAGAAGCCAGACGAAGAGGATAAACCAAAAAAGAAAAGAGGAAGATCAAAGAAGAAGTAAAAAGTAAGAATTAAGAAGAAAATGAAAATCAAAGTTAATTCAATGTTAGCACATTTTTAATTTCTTACTTCTCACTTCTAACTTAAAATTTATGCGCCATCGTAAAAAAACAAAAATTTTAGATAGAAAAAAACAGCCAAGAGAAATGATGCTGAGTAATTTAGCATCAAGCGTTTTAATATATGAAAAAGTAAAAACCACTGAAGCAAAAGCTAAAGCAGTAAAGCCCTTTATTGAAAAATTGATAACCATTTCCAAGAAAGGCGATTTAACAGCAAGAAGGCGCCTTATTAAAGTGTTGCCGCAGAAAATGGCGATTAAGAAAGCTATGGAAGTTTTAGGCGAGCGTTATAAAAACAAAAAAGGCGGTTATACCAGAATTGTAAAATTAGGAGCCAGACAAGGGGATGGAGCGGAGATGGCGCGATTAGAGTTAGTCTAAATTTTATTATCACCTCATTATTAATAAATAAATAAATTAAATTTAATATGATTGAAAGAAAATTACACAAAATAGACGCAACCAACAAATCAGTCGGCAGATTAGCGACTCAGATCGCAATTATTTTGCGCGGCAAAAACAAGCCGGAATTTCAGCCACATCTTGATTTGGGCGATATTGTTCAAGTAAGCAATACGAATAAGTTAAAATTTACAGGCAAAAAATTAGAGCAAAAAAAATATTTTAAATATAGCGGTTATCCTGGAGGTTTAAAAGAAACTAAAATGAGTGATTTAATTAAGAATAATCCAGCGGAAATATTGCGGCGCGCTGTGCGTGAAATGCTGCCAGGTAATAGATTAAGGAATGGGATGATGAAGAGGTTAATTTTTGATTCTTAATTTTAATCCGCCAGTCCCGCCGCTCGCGAGCAGCGGGGTCAGCTGGCGGACTTAATTCTAAAAAGTATTTATGCAAGACAAAAATATTTCAAAAAAAGCTGATGAACTCCCTGAATTTAGGGGAAGATTTATTCCTGCGCTTGGAAAGCGTAAAACAGCAGTTGCTCAAATTAGATTATATAAAAACGGAAAAGGCGTTATAGTGATTAATCAACAAAAAATAAGCCAATATTTTTCTGTTTTGCTTTTTAGGACTATTGTTAGCCAGCCGTTAAAGCTATCCGGACACTTAAGAGACCTTGATTTTTCTATTTTAGTTAAAGGCGGCGGTAAAAAAGCTCAAGCAGAAGCAATTAGGCATGGTATTGCCCGCGCGTTAATACAATTTGATAAAGAATTAAAATCAGGATTAAAAACCAAGGGCTGGCTCACTAGAGACGCGCGAAAAAAAGAAAGAAAAAAACCAGGACTGAAAAAAGCAAGAAGGGCACCGCAATGGTCAAAGAGGTAGGTTTATTAGTTAAATGAAGTATAAGTTAATCAGCTAAACAGTTGAATGGTCTATATTATATTGTTAAAAAAACGGTTGAACAATCTAACTGTTTAACCGTGTCCCATGCCCAAATTATTCTCTAATTTAATAAAATCCATTTTAATCCTAATTATCTTAGGCCTGTTTTTATTTTTTTCTCATCAGATTCAAGATACTTATACCTCTATTGCCATTGCCAACATAACTAGCCCCGACGCCATAGCCATCCGCGTTATTCCAAATTCCAGCCATTACAGCGCTTTGCGCTGGTATCAGGAGCAGGGATTTACAGGTTCTCCCCAGTCCCTGATTATTGACGGCTATGAAGCTGTCCGCGACGGACGCACTGTTTATGTTAACGCGGCTAACGCGATAGGTGATAATCTCTATACGAACATTTATTTAATCTCATATAATCAGGATTCTGAACAGGCAACTGTTGATATTTTTAGCCAGATATTAAACCACTGGAAGTTTAATACTAATATCACAGGCGCTGGTAATTGCTCTATTTCATCTATTTCCTGCTTAAGCCAGGATGACTGTTTAGACAACTATATTTGCGACAGCAACCAGAATAAATGCGTTTTAGAAAATTCCATAAACTGCTTAATTGATTCTGACTGCCCTGATAATTTATTTTGCGACAGCGATAAGGCTGAAATAACAAGAGACACTAAAAGACTGTCTGATTTAGCTGAAAT
>JAYEOU010000043.1:0-19402 GCA_034723335.1 Patescibacteria group bacterium | reverse complement strand
GATTAAAAATAAAAGATATTGTTGAGAGGTTGATAAATTTTTAAAAATTAAATAAAATAACTTCTGTTGTAGAAATATGAATTTTAATAAAAAATTAATTAATAAAACTAATATTGGAATAACCGTGATAATTATAATCGGCATTTTGGCTGTGATAAATTTTTTTTCTTACCAAATATTTCACCGCTGGGACTTGACGCAGAATAAGGATTATTCAATTTCAAAAGTTAGTAAACGGGCCGTTGGCGAATTAGACGACATAGTTAATATTAAGGTTTATTTTAGCAAAAATCTGCCAAGCCGGTATATAACTTTACATCAGGAAGTCGGGGATATTTTAGATGAATATGTTAATTATTCAAACGGCAAGATACGGGTGGAATTTATTAATCCGGCTGATGATGAGAATTTGGCGCAAAAATTGATGATGATAGGCATTCCTGAATTGCAGTTTAATGTTTTAGAAAAAGATAAATTGCAAGTTATAAGAGGTTATTTAGGCATGGCCATACAATATGGCGATAAAGTTGAAGTTATACCAGTTGTGCAGGGGACGAATAATTTAGAATATCAGATCACTTTGGCAATTAAAAAAGCTGTTAGTGAAAAAATGGCTGTGATTGGTTTTGTAACCAGCCACAGCGCTGCTGATTTGGAAAATGAAATTAGCGCGGCCTACAAAGCATTACAGGAATTATATCAGGCGCGCAGGGTTGATTTAACTGTCGCTGAAGAAGTGCCGTTAGATATTAGCACTTTAATTATTGTCGGCCCTAAAGAGCAATTTGAGGAAAAGCAGCTTAAAGCCATTGACGCGTTTGTTATGCGAGGCGGTTCGTTGCTAATTTTAATTGATGGAGTAAAAGTGGAAGAAGGCATGGCGGCTAATGTTAACAATGTTGGTTTAGATGGTTTGTTGGAAAATTACGGGATTAGATTAAACCATAATTTAGTTTTGGATGTTTCTAACAGTGTCGCTTCTTTCACTCAAGGATTTTTTACATTTTCAACAAATTATCCTCTTTGGCTGAAAATTGTCAAAGATGGCTTTGATCAGGAAAACGCATCCGTGGCTAAGTTAGAAAGTTTGGTTTTGCCATGGGCCAGCAGCTTAGAAATTTTGACTGATAAAATCAATGAGAATAATAAAATTTCTCATTTAGCTCGCACCACTGATAAGGCATGGACACAGACCCATCTGCAGAGCGACGCGTCGGAGCAGGGTTTTAATCTAAATCCCCAACAAAATTTTACGCCAACTGGCGGGCAAAAACAACTGGCGCTGGCTGTATCCATCTTTGGTAAATTTAACAGCGCTTATGACGGCAACAGCGCTGATGCCAGCCGTTTAATTGTGGTGGGAGACAGTGATTTTATTAAAGATGGTTTTGTCCGCAACAATCCTGATAACTTAATCTTTTTTCAAAATTTGGTTGACAGTTTAAGTTTGGATGATGATTTGATTAATGTTAGGTCCAAGGGTATTACTGACAGGCCGATTAAAGAATTGTCAGACGGGCAAAAAACCGCTATTAGATATTTGAATATTTTTGGATTGACTGTTGCTGTTATTTTGTTTGGGATGGCGAGGTATTATATCAGGAGGAAGAGTAGGTTTGTGGATGAGTTATAATTAAAGTGTAAAGTGTAAAATTCAAAGGTATATAGTTAATTTTCAATTTCTAATTTTCAATTTTTATTAAATTTTCAATTTTTAATTTTCAAATTTTTTTATCATTGAAAATTGATTCATTAAAAATTTAATAGAAATTAGAAATTGAAAATTAGAAATTAATTTTTGCATTTTAAGTTTTATTATTTATATGAAACTACTAAAAATCGGCGCCTTATGGTGCAAGGAATGTTTGATTATGAATCCTATGTGGGTTGAAATTGAAAAAGAAATTCCTGAGCTACAATCTGAATATTATGAAGCAGATGAATATCCGGATTTACAAAAAAAATATAATGTTAAAGAGATTCCAACTTTTATTTTTTTAGACAAGAATAATAAAAAAATTTTGCGGCTGGAAGGTTTGCAAAACAAGGAAGAGCTGGTTAAAATTGTTAAAAAAAATTTAGATAAGTAATATCATAATCCGAACCTATAATCCGCCAGCTGGCGGACCAAATACCCCAAATAGCTACAAATAGAATTAAAACTTGATTATATTAATTTGATTTGTAGTATTTGGATTTTTATAAATTTTATGAATAAAAAAAATTTAATTTTAGGAGGGATTTTAATTATTTTAGTTGCTTTAGCTTATTTTTATCAAGGGCCGCTTGAGGAGTGGCGCGCTGGTTTAAACAAGCCAGATAATTTTTTAACTCAAATTAATGTTAATCAAATTGATAAAATTAAGGTTACTAAGAGTGGCGAAATAACAATCTTAGAAAAACAGGGCGATAAATGGAAAATTGGCGGGACTAAAAATTTTTATGTTAAAAATGAATTGGCCAACAGCCTGACAAGCGATTTGAAAAAAATAATAGGATCTAAAGTTGAATTAGCAAGCGCTAATAAAGATAAAAAAGGCGATTTTCAAACTGATCAAGAAAGCGGAGTTATAGTCAAATTAAGCCAAAACGATGAAATTATGGCGGATTTCGTGGTTGGCAAAAGAGGGATTGATTTTACCAGCGCTTATGTTTCAGAGCCAATATCAGATAATACTTATATATTTAAAGCAAATATTTATAATTTATTTAATCGTGATGATTGGTATGATAAAACTATTTTTTCAAGTGATAAGAAAAAAATTAGTAAAATCAGATTTCAGTATCCTAATAGGGAATTTACGATCGCTTCCGCCGACACTGAAACTATAGCGAACAAGGACATTGCTGAAGACGCTGGAAGTATTAGAATGTGGGAAGGTATATTGCCTTATAAATTTAGCGTAAATAAAGAAAAAGTTGATGAAATTTTAGATATTATGTCTAATTTAACTGCTGTGAAAATTCCCGAGCAAACTTTTGAAAATACGGGATTGAAAAAAAATTTAATAATTATACAGGCGGCGGGTGAAGACATTGATAATACTCTAATGATAGGAGAAGCTGATGAAAACGGGCTGTATTATGCTAAAAAAGCAGATAGTGATAATATTTATTTAATTACAAAAGAGCAAAGGGATGAACTAAATAAGAAAATTAGGGATTTGAGGTAAGCCAATAATAGCAAACAATAAAAACAATCCTTGCGGGGTTGTTTTTTTGTTTTTTAAATTTGTGCTATAATTATTAACATGTAACATGAAACACGCAACATGGAACATATTTTTTAATTTTTAAATTTATTAAATATTATGAACCCTGTTAAATATTTTTAATATTATTTTTTTATTATAAATATTTAATGGGAGTGAAAAAATATGTCTATCAATAATAAAAAATCATCTAACGGGGTAAATATCGCAATAAACGGCTTTGGCCGAATTGGCCGAGCTAGTTTCAAAGCATTATTAAACAAAAAATCAAAAATTAACATTGTTGCCATAAATGATTTAACAGATATAAAAACATTGGCGCATTTATTAAAATATGATTCCTGTTATGGCAAATATAATAAAAGCGTCAGTTATACGGCTGACCCGCACTCAGGCGGGGCAGGCAGCATTATTGTAAGTGGCAAGAAATATAAAATTTTAGCAGAACGAGATCCAAGTCAGTTGCCATGGCGAGAAATGGAAGTTGATTTGGTTTTGGAATGTACTGGTTTATTTAGAACAAGAGAGCAAGCCGGAATGCATCTAAAGGCAGGCGCTAAAAAAGTGATCATTTCGGCCCCGGCTAAATCTGAAGACATTAAAACTATTGTGCCGGGTGTGAATGAAAATAAAATAAATAAAAATGATAAAATACTTTCTATGGCTTCCTGTACAACTAATTGTTTAGCGCCTGTTACAGATATTATCAGACGGAATTTTGGCATTAAAAAGGCAGTTATGACCACGGTTCATTCCTATACAGCTGATCAAAATCTTGTTGACGGACCGCATAAAGATTTGCGCAGATCCAGGGCCGCGGCTGCTAACATTGTGCCAACCACTACTGGCGCGGCTATTGCAACCTGTAAAACCATTCCGCAGCTTAAAGGTAAATTTGACGGCATGGCTATTCGCGTGCCAACTTTGGTGGGTTCTTTGTGCGATATTGTATTTGTAACCAATAAGAATGTTGATGAGAAAATAATTAATCAAATCTTGAAAAACGCGGCTCGCAGCGCGAGATTCCGCGGCATTATGAAAGCGACTGAAGAGCCGATTGTTTCTTCTGATATTATTAGCGATTCTGCCAGCGCGATTGTTGATTTATCCTTAACCAAGGTGATTGGCGGGAATTTGGTTAAAGTTGTGGCTTGGTATGATAATGAATGGGGGTATTCTAATCGGCTGGTGGATTTATGTGAATATATTGCGAGGAAGAGATTGATTTAAATTTTTATGAATATAAATATAATATCTAAAATTAAAAAAGCAGGATTAGTTGGGCGCGGAGGCGCTTGTTTTCCTGCGGCAACAAAATGGGGTATGGTTAAAAAAGCTGCGGGCGACAAGAAATATATTATCTGCAATGCGTCAGAAGGCGAACCGGGAGTAAAAAAAGACGGTTATATTTTAGAGCATTACCCAGAAAGAGTAATTGATGGCATAAAAGTTGCCATTGATTTTTTAGGCGCTAAAAAGGGAATTATTTATATTAATTACAAATATTATAAAAAATTTGCTAAAAAATTAAAAAAATTAATAGGAAATAGTCCAATTGAATTATTTATTAAGCCAATTAGCTCCGGCTATATTGGCGGTGAAGAAACTTCCGCGATAAATGCAATTGAAGGTAAACTGGTTGAACCAAAATTACAGCCGTCTTTCCCAACTACTAATGGCTTGTGGGGCTGTCCGACTTTGGTTAATAATGTGGAAACATTTTATGATATTAGCAAAATTCAAGCTGGAGAATATGAAAATAAAAGATTTTATACTGTTAGCGGCGATTGCTTATGGGCAGGAGTTTATGAATTACCCGAAGATTGGACAATTGAAAAAGTGTTAAAGCAAACCAAGAATATGCCAAAGTTTGCTTTTTTCGCGCAAATCGGCGGTAATGCTTCGGGCGAGGTATTAAATGATAAACAATTAAAAAGGCAAGTCAGCGGCGCCGGCTCAATTACTGTTTATAGTATAAAAAAATGTCGGCCAAAAAAATTGATAACAGGATGGCTGAATTTTTTTCTTAATGAATCTTGCGGCCAGTGCGCGCCTTGCAGGGAAGGGATTTATCGTTTAATAGAAATTATAAAGTCGCCAAAACCGAATTGGCAGTTGTTTAATGACTTGCTTAATAATTTAGATGAAACATCGTTTTGCGGACTGGGGCGCGCAGCGCCGGTGCCGATTAGGTCGTATGTGAGGAATGTTTTAAATGACCCCCACAAATCTACAAATCTTTTCACAAATTTACAAATAGTGATTTAAAAATTTTATTATATATTTATAAATTTGTAGCTGGTTTGTAAATTTGTGGGAGATTAATATGAAGAAACAAATTAAAATAAAAATTAACAACCAAGAAATAATCTGCTCACCGGATAAAAATATTTACAAAGTTGCTAAAGAAAACGGAATTTTTATTCCAGGTCTTTGCGGGCATCCTGATTTCCCGGCCAAAGGAAACTGCCGGATTTGTGTAGTGGAAATTGTAGGCAAAAAAAATTTAGTAACTTCCTGCTCAACCAATGTTGAAGATGGCATGGAAATAATTACTGATTCAGACAAAGTAAAAAAAGTAAGAAATCTGAATATTGAATTAATTTTTGCCGAACATATTGAAAAATGCCCGACCTGCATCTGGCGGGTTCATTGCGCTTTGCTTGATTTAGCCGAGAGATACAAGATTGAAATAAAACGTTTTCCAGACCGCAAAGGCAAGCGCAAGATTTACAAATTTGCCAATGCCGTGGAAATAGACGGTACCCAGTGTATTGACTGCCGTAATTGCCTTGATGCTTGCTCGCTTTTGCAAAATATTCATTATTTAGAATTAAAAGGCAAAGGTTGTCATCAGGAAGTTGTTCCGACAAAAAATAAAAAAATAGACTGTATTTACTGCGGCCAGTGCGCGGTTCATTGCCCGGTTGGCGCGGCGCAGGAACAAAGCCAATGGGAAATGGTTGAAAAAGTTCTGCGGGACAAAAAAAAGGTGGTGGTGGCGCAATTTGCCCCTTCAATTCGGGTTAGTATTGGCGAAGAATTTGGCTTAGCTTATGGCAAGGTTGTAACAGGGCAAGTTGTAGCCGGACTTCGTGAATTGGGTTTTAATTATGTTTTTGATGTTAATTTTGGAGCTGATATTACCACTATGGTTGAAGCGGAGGAGTTGTTATATAGGATTAAAAATAAAGTAGTTATGCCAATGATGACATCATGCTGTCCTGCATGGGTTAAATATGTTGAATTTTATCATCCAGAGTTGATTCCTAATTTAACCACAGTTAGAAGTCCGCATATGCATAGCGCCGGCGTTATTAAAACCTATTGGGCGCGAAAAATGAATATTAGTCCGAAAAATATTTTTGTAGTATCTGTTATGCCTTGTACTGCTAAAAAATTTGAAGCATCAAGAAAAGAATTAAAAATACAGGGTTTATGGCCGGTTGACAGTGTTATAACTACACGTGAATTTGCCTGGCTAATGAAAAAAAATAATATTGACCTCGCTAATTTAAAGCCATTAAAGCCTGACAGCGCCTTTGGCGAATATAGCGGTGTAGCGGCAATTTACGGCGGCAGCGGCGGAGTAACGGAATCGGTTTTGCGAACCGCGCAGTATTTGGCCTGTAAAAATAGTAAAAGCAAATCATGTAATAAACGTCTTGAATTTAAAGATATCAGAGGGCTGTCTGGCATTAAAAAAACGGTTGTTAATATAGCTGGCAAAAAAGTCAAAGTAGCGGTTGTTAATGGTATTGGCAATATTGAACCAGTGCTGGAAAATTTAGATAAATATGATTATATTGAAGTAATGGCTTGCCCCGGCGGATGCATCGGCGGCGGAGGCCAGCCAATTCCCACTACTCCTGAAACCAGGCAGAAGCGAATTGAGGCATTATATAAAATTGATAAGAACAAAAAAATCAGGAAAGCGCATGAAAATAAGGGTGTTTTGGAAGCGCTGGAATGGCTCAAGCAACAAGGAAAGTTAGAGTATCAGGTGTTGCATACTACTTATAAAGTAAGAAGATAAGTTATAATATATGATAAAATACCCTCGCGTTGGCATTGGCGTCATGATACAAAATAAAAATGGCAAAGTGTTGCTCGGTTTGCGGAAGGGATCGCATGGCGCAGGGGAATGGAGTTTTCCTGGCGGGCATCTTGAATTTGGGGAAACAATTTTTCAAACTGCTCAAAGAGAAGTTAAAGAAGAAACTGATTTGGATGTTAATCAGTTTAAATTGATTTCTGTGGCTGATGAAATGCGCTATATCAAAAGCGATGGCAAACATTATTTAAATATTGGCGTAAAAGCAGAATATCAGGGCGGGAAGCCAAAAGTAATGGAGCCAAAAAAATGCAAGGAGTGGAGATGGTTTAATTTTGATAATTTGCCAAAAAAGATGCTAGAGGGGACAGAATTAACAATTAGGAATTTTAAAGCAGGCAAGATTTATTAGATTAAAATAGAAATAAACGACATATTTATTAGTGTCGTTTTTTTTGACTAAAATTATTTTATATTGTATATTATAATTATGAAAATTCCAGATTATGTAAAAAATATAATAGCAAAATTAGAACAAGCTGGATATGAAGCTTATATTGTAGGCGGATGCGTGCGGGATTTGCTTATGAATAAACAGCCAAAGGATTGGGATGTGACAACTAATGCCAAGCCGGAGAAGATTTTGCGGATTTTTCCAGACGGAAGGTATGAAAATATTTTTGGAACTGTAATTATTCCGATTAAAAATAAACAAGGCGAAACTGAAGATGCGGTTGAAATAACAACTTATCGCAGCGAGCAGGGATATAGCGATAGGCGGCATCCTGATGAGATTAGATTTGAAGATAGTTTAGATAAAGACTTAGCTAGGCGTGATTTTACAATAAATGCATTAGCTATGAAGAGTAACGATTCTTTAATTTCCATCCCTGAACGATTTTCCAATTTCCAGTTTCCAATTTCCAGTTTCCAAATTATTGATCTGTTTGGCGGGCAGAAAGATATTAAGAAAAAAATTATTCGGGCAGTAGGGGAGCCGGTTGATCGGTTTAAGGAAGATGCTTTGCGGATGATGCGGGCGGTTCGTTTGGCTTGCGAATTAAATTTTACTATTGAGCCAAAAACCGAACGGGCTATCAAAAAAATGGCTGGAGGAATAAAATTTATTGCTAATGAGAGAGTTAAGGACGAACTGGTTAAAATTTTACAATCTAACCGCGCTTATGATGGCATTATGCGGCTGTATAATTTAAAATTACTGCAATATATTATTCCGGAGCTGGAGCGAGGTATAGGCGTAAGCCAGTGCAAACATCATATTTATTCTGTTTTTAAGCATTCTGTTTTATCTTTAAAACATTGTCCAAACAAGGACTGGCGAGTGCGCTTTGCCGCGTTAATGCATGATATTGCCAAGCCGCAGACTAAAAAATATATTGGCGGAGACGCTACATTTTATAACCATGACATAGTAGGCGCTAAAATCGCCAAAAAAATAATGCGAAGGTTAAAATTTTCTACTGCTGATATAGAAAAGGTTGCAATCTTGATTCGCAACCATATGTTTTATTATAATGTTAATGAAGTGACCGCAAGCTCTGTGCGGCGTTTGATAAAAAAAGTCGGCGAGGAAAATTTAAAGGATTTAATTGATTTGCGGATTGCTGACCGCCTTGGATCCGGCGTGCCTAAAGCCAAGCCGTATAAATTAAGGCATTTGGAATATATGATGAAAAAAGTGCGCAAGGATCCGCTTTCCGTAAAGATGCTGAAAATCAATGGCGATAATCTAATGGAATTATTAAAAATCAAGCCGAGCGTAAAAATTGGCGCGATTTTGGATGTGCTTTTATCTGAAGCAATTGAAGAGCCAAAATTAAATAATAAAAAATATTTAGAAAAGCGAAGCTGTGAGTTAAATGAATTGGACTTAAAAGAGCTGCAGGTTAAGGCAAGAGAAAAGATTGATGAGAGAAAAATGGAGGATGATAAGGAATTAAAGAAGGAATTTTGGGTGAAGTGATTTCGCGTAACGTGAAACGTGTAACATAAAACAATATGCTTATACCAAAAAAATTAAAAATCGGTGACATAATTGGGATTGTGTCTCCTTCTGGGGCGATTACTAAATATAATCGGGATAAATATTATTGCGGAGTTGAGGTGTTGAAAAAGATGGGGTTTAGAATAAAGTTTGGCGAGAATGTGATGAAAGATTTGCATAATTGGGGAATTAGCGCGGGATTTTGGGCATAGAACAGAATGCACTCCATTGCCGATTGGAGTTAAGGCAAAGATTGATACAAGAAAATTGAGTTTTAAAATATTGGAGAATTATGTAAAGTGAATTGTAATATGAAATTCCCATATAAAGTAAATTTGTGCTATATTTTTAATAATAAGGGAGAAGTGTTGCTGCAACATAAGGCAAGAGGTTTTGGCGCGGGCAAATGGAATGGCCCTGGAGGAAAAATTAAATCAAACGAAACGCCAGAACAAGCGACTGTTAGAGAGGTTATGGAAGAGACAGGATTGGCGGTAAATAAATTAAACAAGGCAGGAGAAATTGAATTTATTTTTACTGCCGACTATAGTTCTAATAATTATACCCATGTCTACACTTGTCGTTATTGGCAAGGGAGACCGGAAGATAAAGGAGAGGGAGAGTTGAAATGGTTTAAAAAAGAAGAGATACCATTAGAAAAAATGTGGGACGATGATAAATATTGGCTTATGGATGTGTTAAATGGCAAACAAATTAAAAAACGTTTTTATTTTAATAAAGACGGTAAAGTAATCAAGCACCAAAATATTTAATTACTTTATCTTAATGTTATATGAGAAAAATATTTTTATTTTTATTTTTATTAATTTTAATTTCAGGATGTTCCGCAAACCCGCAAAAAGGAACTATTACGGAAAAAGATGCGCTGAAAAATACATCTAATTATAATAACAATGATGATGTTGTTAGTAGGATAAACGCTATAAAAGAGGGCTTAACGCCAAAAGTAAAGCCAACTGGCAAGTCGGGGACTGACAAACAGCAGGAAAGCCAGCAACAACAAATTCAACTGGAGGATTTAGCTTCTCAATTCAGCCAAGCAATTATAAAAACTAATTTCGGGAATATAAAAATTAAATTTTACGCTCAGGAATCGCCTATAACTGTTAATAATTTTTTGAATTTAGCCAAAAAAGAATTTTACAATAATACTAAATTCCATCGCGTTATAAAGGATTTTATGATTCAAGCAGGTGATCCATTAAGCAAGGATGATGACTGGTCTGATGACGGCGCTGGCGGACCTGGCTATAAATTCCAAGATGAATTTAATAGCCATAAATTAGTCCGCGGCAGTTTGGCCATGGCCAATTCCGGACCGAACACTAATGGCTCCCAATTTTTTATTATCACTAAAGAAGCAACGCCATGGTTAGACAACAAGCACACTAATTTTGGTTATGTTATAGAAGGAATGGATGTGGTGGATAAAATTGAAGCGGTTGATGTTAATAAAAAGGATCATCCTGTTGAAGATGTGGTGGTTGAGGGAATTAAGTTGATAAAATAATAATCAATAATTCCAAATTTCAACAAAAACACTTTTTGTCATTCCTGCGAAAGCAGGAATCTAGAGTTTAGCGCTTAATGCTTTGGGCTTATAGTAAAGCGGTATTACGCAGCATTCGCATTGCTGAGTCCCGGGTTCAACTCCCGGTAAGTCCACTTTTTTCGGGATGTGGCCTAGTGGCTAAGTCGCCACGTTCGGGACGTGAAGATCGGAGGTTCGAATCTGGTATCCTCGACTAAGGCGATGGCAGGCAGAGACGATGAAGTCGCTGGTTCAAATGCGTCCTCACTTTCTTTATTCTCTTTACATTATAAAAACAGTTTTGTATTATAATTATAGTGGCAAAAAAAATTTCGTTGATAGGCAAAAATATAAAAAATAAGGAAACAAAAGGGCTTGTCGCAAGACCGGCTTTCTAAAAAGCCATCAAGAATATAAAAGGAAAATTCAGCGTCTATGTTTTTTCTTTGGGCGATGAAACTTTTGACGAGGAATTTAATAATATAAAACAAAAAGTTAAATTATCCCCCATATCCGAAGCAATTTTAAGAGTGTATAGGAGAATTTTTAAGTAATATAGTAATTTCTTCTCGTAGATAACAAAAAAATTATCTACGGGAAGAAAAGATTGACATAAAATTATCTACGATTTATACTCTATATCGTAGATAATAATTAAGATATCTACGATTCCAAAAATATGAGAAGTGGAAAATATATCAATCAATTAAAAGGTGAATTGCAATATAAGGCATTTGTGCCCAATTTACTGCCTTTTGAAGTTAAAAGCAACGATGAACTTCAAAGTTTGCTCTCAGAGGCGGATTTGGCCTTGGGCCGATTAGACGGAATTGCCGAAACATTGCCAGACGTTGATTTTTTTATTCTGATGTATATCAGAAAAGAGGCGACTTTATCAAGCCAGGTAGAAGGCACACAAGCTACTTTTGCCGATGTATTAAAAGCTGAAGCGAAAGTGAAGGATTTAGAAATTCGTAAAGATGTTGATGAGATTTTGAATTACATTAAAGCGATGAATTATGGTTTAAGCCGACTGAAGTCGTTCCCACTTTCCTTGAGACTAATAAAAGAGATTCACAAAATTTTACTTGAAGGAGTGAGGGGCGAAGGAAGAGAGCCGGGGGAATTCAGAAAATCTCAAAATTGGATAGGCGGCACAACCATTCAGAGAGCATCTTTTGTTCCAGCTCCGCCTCAAGAAATAATGACCTTACTGGACAACTTTGAAAAATTTTTGCACAATAAATCTCTTATGCCAGTATTGCTAAAGACGGGGTTAATTCACGCTCAATTTGAGAACATCCATCCGTTTTTAGACGGCAATGGCAGAATTGGGCGTCTTTTAATCACATTTTATCTTTGTCAACAAAAAACTTTAGACAGGCCGCTGCTTTATCTTTCAGATTTTTTTAAGAAATATAGACAAGAATACTATGATCGGATTAACGCTTTTCATGAAAAAGATGATATTGAATGCTGGCTAAAGTTTTTTCTTGAGGGGGTGGCGGTTACTGCCGAACAAGCGGTTGAAACAAGTAAAAAAATATTAAAACTACGGGAAGATGGCTTGAAGAAAATTTTATCCCTGGGTAGGTCTACCCCTAAAGCGACATTAGTTTTTGATTCTCTATTTCACACACCCCTTGCAACAATTAAAGATATTGAGAGAATAACAGAACTTCAAAATCCCAATGCCTTGGCATTAGTTAATAAATTAGTTAAATTAAAAATTCTTAAAGAAATAACCGGGAAAAAAAGAAATAAAGTTTTTGCTTACCAGCAGTATATAAAATTGTTTGATTAGTTTTTACTTGCTTTCGCCCTGGCAAGTAAAATAAAAAAGGTTATTTTTAGGTTAATTCCAACATTTTTACTTGCTTTAATCTATGAAAACATGAAAAAGGGCTTGACAGGATTTACAAGGTATGCTATACTGGATTTAATAAGAATGGGAGTTGGCAGAAAAAGAAAGCGCAGGGACTTGACAAGAATTTAATAATACGCTATAATGGGAATGTAAAATAAAGATACGGAAATTGGGAACATTTACAAATAAATAAAATCCTCGGTTTACGAGGTCGATGCTGGAGAGAGACATCGCACAACAATCACTTATTTCAGGGCGCATTGTCCCCTGTATATATAAAAGGTAATAAGTGTTGTGGCACTCTCTTCAGGTCAAGAAAAGCGTTGCAACATTTATTACCTTTTTTTGTTGCCAGTCCCGGGATAAGGCCGTGAAGAGGAAAAGCAAAAAATCGTCTTCATAACCTTCTTTCGGAAAAACGAAAGAAGAATAGCTCTTTCAAGCAGTTTTTTAAACTAAAGCGAATGTTAATAATTTTAGGCGATTAAGATGGACACATCATGCGCTTATGCAGGAGAGAGGCATAAGCGGGAGAGAGTTCATTGCTTAAGGTTAATAACTCGCTAAAGTTCGTGGATAGGATTTCAACCTCGCAAATTACGCAAAGTAATTCGCGAGACAAGTATCAGGCAATTGTTCAAAGCGAACCAATCTGTCTGATGCGATGCCTGAGTAGGTTGTGCCAAGAGCCCCGCTTCGGGGAAGCAGGCCGCTGAAAAGCAATTCTATCAACCGTTTTCTTATTAAGGAGATCGGCTGGTTGCAAAGTCTAACCCACTATTGCAATCAGAAATTTCCTTAGTAAAAGGAAAATAGTTCATTAAATTCAAATTTGCCTAAGCCAAAAAGCAAGGGCGCAAACCTTTAGAAAAGGAGAGAAAAATGTATAATTACGCAACGTTAGACCCCCGTCCGATCCCGGCTGCAAATACAGCCAATGAAAAAGTTTTTGCCACCGGCCCGGTGGTGGGGATTGAAGTAACTGTACCGGCTTTGGCGAGCCGGTGTGTTACCAACATTGACCCGCAGCACGCGGGTCAAAACGTGGATTTGGCCGCCATTGAGGAGGCGCTCACGGCAGAGTTGCCTCCGTCGAAATCGGTACTGGCTACGGTCAGAGCAGATCTGGATTCCGTTGGGGCCATGACGGTGTTTAATCTCCGCCAGGACAACTCTATCGGTCGAACCGAAAGTGTTTGGCAACAGCACTGCCCGAGGTGCTCGTGGGACCATTACGGTCTCTGCGATGACATCTTGGGTCGGGTGAAGCTCGTCGCTGAAAGCGACAAGTTTGCCCGAGGTGGCTGGCCAGGCGTGCGGCCGCTTCCGACCGCTGAAAAGCCTTTCGACAATGAAACGGCTTCGGCAGAATCGGACAGCCGACTGGCTCCGATCGCGGCGGCGGTCGCGGACTTCAAGGTTCTGCTGCCCGACCGGGTAGCAATTATGGAACGCTGGCTCCTCACTGGTGAAGAGCCGGCCGGGTATCGCGAGAAGTTTGTCGCGGCTCGGCAGGAGCTGGCCAAAGCGATTGCCAATGGCGCGATCGACGCCAAGTCGGTTGCTGAAGGCAAAATTGCCCGGGTCATTTCAACTCACCGGGCGGCTACATCCATCGGATACTGCATGTCTCCGGTCGTCGTCGCGCTGAATCCGGAGTTCCGGTTCCAGGGCGGCGAACCGCACAAAAAATTCACAATCTGCCAGTTTACTCCTGGCTACGTGGATCTCAAGGCGGTGCTCGCAGAACTGGCTGGGCTTGAGCAGGGTTGGGGTGGATCTCCCATTATCGGCGGGAGTCCGCAGGGTGTTAGCTCCACATTGACGATCGAACAGGTCGTCGAGGTGGTAGCAAAACACCTCAAATAGTTCTTTTTTGGGTTTTAAAAAGTTTCGGGAAGTTCTTTTCAAAAACTTCCCTCTGTTCTCCGGATGTGTATCCGGACTGATGAATCCGAAAGGACGAAAACAGATTGTTCATTAAAAAAATTATATTTCTACAAAGGAGGAGAGATGGCTATTCTATATTTTAAGGAAGGTCGGGACGGAACCGTTATCAGTAAGATGGATAGCGGAAAAATAATTTTACTTCGCAGAGGTGGAAATTCTGCGAAAGTGAAAATCGGTGAGGCATGGGAGTGCCTCGTCGAGGAAAAAGACCACTTCTGTTTGGCTACGCCAGTGGCTAGGCACGAAGAAAAAATTTTGATTGCCAAACAGGGCAACTTGTTCTGGCAAGTCAGATCAGGATGGGTCACGATCCGGGAGGAATTAATCTCTGATTGTGATTTCATCTCAAAACCTCGTGAGTTTTACATCACGAGAGAGATGTATGCGGTTGTCGCGAGCGAGGAGTACAAACTCAGCGATTGCGACATAGAAGAACTGTCTGGAAATGAAAGTTTCCAGCGGGCAGTGGCAGAAAAAACTGCCATTGAAGAAAAAGAGCGGGCAGAAGCGGAAGTTCGCCATGCTCGCGAAAAAAATGAAAGGCTTCTAGCCAATTTGGCTAAAGCCAAAAAAACTTTCAGCGAAATTGCGCTTTCGCTGAAAGAAACCGGCGAGTTTGTTTTTGCTGGTGCGGTTGCTCTGCGGGTGGAGACACTCTCGGAACAGCAGTTTGTGGCAGTCGCTTTTGACGGTCGTAAACTGCAGGTTAGCCGTAAGGGTAACTATCGTCCGACTGGTTTTACCTACCGGGACGACTCCGACGATATGGCGTGGCACACCAGTGTCACAACCATCAAGCTCGGAGAAGAATATCGAATAGACGGCCTAACAACCCTCCCTGGGTTTGAAGGTTTTCTGTTTGAAACAGAAGAGGCGAACAGGAAGCGCCTCGAAGAGGAGAGATTGAAAAAGAAAATGGCTGAGGCAGAAATTGATCAAGCTTCGGCCGTCCGGGTTGAGCGATATAATGTCTACCAGGGGCGAGGCAGGGATAGCTACACCTTGTCCTGTATATGTAAAAAAAACCGTTCCAGTTTTGTATACGGAACGGTTGACTCGGAAGGAAAACAGGATCAGCACCGGATGTGCGACGCCTGTTTGACCAAAAAAGCCCGCAGTCTTTTAGAGGCTGCGGCCAATAACGGTAAAAACAGCCACCGTTAAGGCTGTTAATATAGGGTTACGGGTTTTTGGAAGTTTCCCAATTTAAAAAACTTCCAGCTTTCACAACCTAATGCCGGTTGTCTGATGAAGGCTATGGCAGGCCGAAAAAGTTAAAAGAGGAGAGAGAAAATTTTAGACAAACTATGAAAAAAATTGTATAATAAAATCAACATGCGAAGCCGGCAGGAGCTCGCAGAGCAGGAAAGGTGTTGAGCAAATTCTTTATCTCTCTCCAAGAATAAATATTCGCTTATACTTTTCACTAACCGCTCTGCGAACTCTTGCCGGTTTTTGTTTTGGCAAAAAGTTGAAAAAGTAAGGATTTCTTGTTATTCTATAATCAAGAAATCTAAACCCACCCGCCACAATTTTTTGCTAAAGCTACAAAAAGCAAAGGTAATGGAAATTTAATTAAATCATCTCTTGCATTTTTTTTAACTTTGTAGTAAATTATTAATAGACTTGTCGCGTAATTATGTTTTACTGCTCCGCCAGCTGGCCCGCCAGTGGGCGGGCTGGCGGATCGGCCAAATTTTCCAAAAATTTTTTCAGCTTAGCTTAGCTTAAACCTCAAAAATTATTTGAAAAATTTGTCTCATCCCGCAATACTGCGAGACGTTACGCAGCTTATTATGCAACAGGTCTAATTAAAGATTGATTCGCCTTGAGCGGACACTTCTTACTTCAAAATAATGCCTGATAATATTTTACAAAAAATATTCCAACCCAATGCGCGCGGCAAAATGCGATGGGTTTTTGTTCTAATAATTTTATTAACTTTATTGGCTTCCTTGGTTGATCTGGGTCAATATTATAATAAAGCGATTGATAAATTCGGTTTGCCAATTCCGCATATTAAAGAAATGCCATTTAGATTGGGCTTGGATTTGTTAGGCGGCAGTCATTTAGTTTATCAAGCAGATATATCGCAAATTCCGATTAAAGATAGAAACAGCGCGGTTGAAGGAGTGCGGGATGTGATTGAGCGCAGAGTTAATGTTTTTGGCGTGAGCGAACCGATTGTACAGGTTAATAAAACAACTGGCGGTGATTATCGGGTAATCGTTGAGTTAGCCGGAATTAAAAATGTCAGCGAAGCAATTCAAATGATTGGTGAAACGCCTTTGCTTGAATTTAAAGAAGAAAATACTGAAGAGCGGGAATTAACTGATGAGGAAAGGCAGGAATTAAATAATTATAATATTGATGCGGAAAAACGGGCCGAAGAAATTTTGGGCAAGGTTATTTCTGGCGGAGATTTTATTGAATTGGCAAAGGAATATAGCGAGGATGAAATAACAAAAGCAAATGGCGGTGATTTAGAATGGATTACTAAAAAAGACAATCCGGAAATTTTTGTTTTAGCAATAGGCATTGAAGCTGGTAAAACCAGCTCTGATTTAAGTAAAACTAATCAAGGTTTTGAAATAATAAAAGTTGAGGAAAAGCGGATAAAAATCAATCCTTTTACTAATAAAGAGGAAAAAGAGGCTGAAGCATCGCATTTGTTATTATGTTATGACGGCATAGAAGGATGCGATACTGGTTTAAATAAGGAAGAAACTTATGAAAAAATTAAGCAAATAAAAAAAACAGCCAACCCTGATAACTTTGCGGATTTAGCTAAGGAGCACTCAACCGGGCCAAGCGCTCCGCAAGGCGGCGGCTTAGGATGGTTTAGCAAAGGAATGATGGTAAAGCCGTTTGAAGACGCGGTATTTGCGCAGGAGATTAATTCAATTTCTTTTGTAGTAGAAACGCAATTCGGCTATCATTTAATTTATAAGCAGGATGAGCGGCCAATTAATGAATATCACTTGCGGCATATTTTAATTAAAACAAAAACAGAACAAGATATTGTCGGTCCGCAAAGCGAATGGAAGCTTACGGAATTAACCGGCAAAAATTTAAAGCGATCCATAGTGCAATTTAACCCTAATGACAATACGCCGGAAGTGGCTTTAGAATTTGATGATGAGGGCGGCAAAATGTTTGAAAAAATCACTGAACGTAATATTACTAAGCCGGTAGCGATATTTTTAGATGGTTATCCAATTAGCACTCCAACGGTTAATGAAAAAATAACCGGCGGCAAAGCTGTTATCTCAGGCAGTTTTAATATCAAAGACGCAAAATTATTAGCGCAAAGATTAAACGCCGGCGCTTTGCCAGTGCCGATTAATTTAATAAATCAGCAAACAGTAGGAGCCAGTTTGGGACAGAAATCAGTGTCTAACAGCTTGCAAGCCGGCATAATTGGCTTAATTTTGGTGGCAATATTTATGGTTGTTTTTTATAGATTACCCGGGTTGTTGGCGGTATTGGCTTTGTCTATATACGGCCTTTTAGTATTAGCAATATTCAAACTTTGGCCGGTAACTTTAACATTATCCGGCATTGCCGGCTTTATTTTATCAATTGGCATGGCGGTTGACGCTAATGTGCTGATTTTTGAACGATTAAAAGAAGAATTGCGCGCCGGCAAGCCAATGTCCAATGCTATTGAAGAGGGTTTTATGCGCGCCTGGCCGTCAATTCGCGACGGTAATTTTTCTACATTAATAACATGTTTTATTTTAATCCAATTTTCCACCAGCGTAGTTAAGGGGTTTGCGATTACTTTAGGCCTTGGTATTATTATTTCAATGTTTAGCGCAATCGTTATTACTAAGAATTTTTTGCGGCTAACCTTGAGAGAGCGGTTAGAAAAAAAATGGTGGTTATTTGGAGTAAATAAATAATATTTGTGTTTTATGTATAATATTATTCAAAAAAGAAAAATATGGTTAACCTTATCCAATTTTATGGCCGGGCTGTCTATTGTTGCCATAATAATTTGGGGGCTTAATTTCGGGATTGATTTTACAGGCGGCAGTTTGCTTGAAGTGAAATTTTTAGAAAATAGGCCGACCGTAGATGAAGTTCAAAAGAAATTAGCTGATTTAGAATTGGGCAGTCTTATTGTTCAGCAAGTTGACGAGGATGGAATGATTTTGCGGTTTCAGGATACGAGCGAAAAAAAGCATCAAGAAATTGTGAGCAGATTGGCAAATGTGAATCAAACAGAACTATCAGGCGTAGAAGAACTGCGTTTTGATTCTGTCGGACCTTCAATCGGCCAAGAGCTAAAACGTAAATCTATAGCAGCTATAACAATTGTTTTAATCGCTATTGTTTTATATATCGCATGGGCGTTTAGAAAAGTCTCCAAACCGGTTGTTTCTTGGAAATATGGATTGACCGCGGTAATAACTTTATTTCATGATGTTGTGATTGTCGTAGGCGTGTTTGCTGTTCTTGGCAAATTTGCCGGCATTGAAATTAATACCGCTTTTGTAGCCGCGGTTCTCACTGTTTTGGGCTATAGCGTTAATGATACGATTGTGGTATTTGATCGGATTAGAGAAAATTTGCCTCGCAGTGATGAGGACTTTGAGAATACGATTAATATTAGCGTTAATCAAACTTTAAGGCGATCAATAAATACTTCTATAACAACTTTGCTGGTTTTATTATCTGTTTTCTTCTTTGGCGGCTCTTCAATCCGTGATTTTGTTTTAGCTTTGTCAATAGGCGTATTTATCGGCACTTACTCATC
>JAYEOU010000042.1:0-3853 GCA_034723335.1 Patescibacteria group bacterium | reverse complement strand
CCGGTAATATAATCAGAACCAGCATCCCTAAAATTAAATACAAATAAATTTAATGCATTCTTATGTTTGAACCAAAATACACAATCACTCATCAAATCCTCAATGACTTGACTAAAAGCTCTGAAATTAAATCCTTGGTCGCACATACGCCGATTATGCCAAAACAGGAATTAAAGCTAAGGCGGGATGCTATGATACGGATGATTCATTCTTCCACTAGTATTGAAGGCAATGTTTTAAACCGCTATGAAGTTGAAAGGGTTCTGGCCGGGGAAAAAATTGACGCTCCTAAGCGGAACATTGACGAGGTTAAGAATTACCGGGACGCTTTGTATTATATTTCAAAATTTTTGGAAAAAAAGCAGAAAATTACAGTTAAAACAATTTTGGACATTCATCAGCTTACTGTTAAAAATGTTTTTGATAAGGACAAATGCGGAAAAAACTTGGCGGGCCTGTTTATCTTGACAAAAATCAAATTAAAATAGTTGACTTTATGATAACTATGGATAAAGTCACCAGAGCTGATGTAGAAGACATTTTAAATGTCTCTAGGGCTACTGCCGCGAGAATGCTTCAGGATATTGCTAAAACAGGATTAATGATTAAAAAAGGAACTCCAAAAAATACTTATTACACAATCGCCATTAATGGATAAAAATAATCGTGAGACGCATTTTGAGACGCATTTGAGACGCATTTTTCGCTAATTACACCTATTTTTTTACTGGCACGCTTTGTAATGAACTTTCCCCGCCAATCCGGCGGTCGCGATGGCTCCATAGTCCCCGTCGCAACGGGGCTATGGAGTTAGAATGCAGACCTTTAACAACAGCTTGCAGCTTGGCTCCACAGTCCCGCTACAGCGGGAACTATGGAGCCCTCGCGGCGCCCTCGCGGTTTATTTTTCACTTTATTTCAATTCTACGTTATTTTCGCATTATTCTTGTTAAAAATAATTCTTGTAGTTAAAACAATCTCTGTTAAAATGACCATCTGCTATTGACATTCGCCCCTGTTAAATATATAATAAAATCAATAATAAACTTAAATTAAAACTTATGCGTATTTATACTTTTCGGACTATTATAGAGCCGGATGAAAATAATACTTTTCACGGCTATGTTCCTTCTCTGCCCGGTTGCCATACTTGCGGAGATACTTTGAAAGAAACAAAGAAAAATCTTAAAGAGGCGATAACGGTTTATGTTGCCAGTCTTATTGATGATAAACTGCCAATTCCGGAAGAGACCGGCTTTGAATTTTTTGAAACAATTTCTACTAATGAATTAAAGCCGGCTCTAAAAGGATTTAAGCATGCGCCGGCAATGCCATAATTATGCCTAAGCTTCCAACAATCAAAGCCAAACAATTGATTAAGGCGCTTAAAAAATTCGGCTTTTTTGAACATCGCCAAAAAGGAACAAGCCATTTAATTATGGCGCATCCTGACAGCCGCCGCGCCAGTATTCCTGTCCATCAGGGCAAAGATATTCCTAAAGGAACATTAAAAGGGATTCTTAGAGGTCTGGAAATTTCAACCGAAGAATTTATCTCATTTCTGGAAAAATAACTTTCTTCTTTATATTTCTCTGTAAATTGTAATGAACTTCTCCGCCGATTCGGCGGTTTTTTTATTCTATAAAATAAAATCCAAATAATTTTTTCCGTGAATAATTATATATTTTATCAATTCAATTCCATAAATTCATTATTTTTCACTTTATTTCAATTCTGTATTTTAAGAACAAACTGTTAAAACTTATGCAATAATTTTTACACTTTATGTTAAAAATATTAATATCTTTTAATAATTCACCGCCACAATAACATTATTTGAATTTGGCGCCCGCCTGCTTTGACGCGCAGAGACTGTAGCAAGGCGATAAATTTTTTATAATTAAACACCCCGCCTCATTTTACAAAATCAGCCCCTTGGCAAAAATAGAGCAAGAGGCTGTTATATATAAATTCTGAATTACGAAACGCTTTTTTATCTAACAGCGCCTGAATAGGCAATCGCCCGCACAATATCCCAATCAATGGCAGAAACCGGATTATAGCCGTAGATATGCTTAAAAGTTGAAATTCCCGCTTTCTCACTGTCTAAATTCCTTGCGTCAGGTCTTAATCCATAAGCTATCACGGTAACAGCCGCGTTGTCATTCGGGTTATCCATATCCGGCTCTCTTAAATAAACTTTTTTAAATTCCTGTTTAGCTTTTGCTTCGGTCGCTTCACTTCTTTCATTGGGCCATCGGCCATTGGCTATTTTTATTATATCCTGCCATTCGCTTTCTGTTGCCGGCAATTTGCCAAAAGCCGCTTTATAGGAATTAAGCGCTCCCGCCCGCTCCCCTGCTCCCAGAATTTCAGTGGTTGGAGTACCATAGACAACAAAATTGGTTATAGAATAAATATTGGACTGCTCCAGCCCGTCCATGCCCCTGATTAGCGCGCTGGTATATTTATTATAACCGCTTACTTCTGCTTTTGGATCTCTGTTAGCGCCCATATTAGCTGATACTGTGTTGGCGTCTCCTGTCCAAACACTGCTTGCTTCATTTATTATTTTGTTAATTTGAATAGCGCGGTAATCTGTTTCTATGCCAAGAACAATAACTTCTTCTTTCTTCTCTACATTTTCCTCTTCTTCTGAAATCACCGGCTCTTCTTCATCGTCTTCTTCAACTGCTGGAGGGTTTGGATGGGATGTGCTGCTGGAAGGAGTTCCGCCTACGCCTCCACTGCTAGGTGCTGGAGTTGGCGTAGAATCTTCTGGAGTAGTAATTGATAAATTAATTTTTTTCCATGAACTAGTAGAATCAATAGGCGTTTTTGTAGCGCTATTTCCGTTTACTTTATAATCTTTGCCCATATTCTCAGAAAGAATTTCAATAGAATATTTTCCATCGCTTCCAATCTCAACGCTGACTCCTTCTACTGAAACAGTCCCGCCAGATGCGGAACTGCCATCTATTGTTACTTCTCCAAAAACAAAAATTGTCATTACTGGAGGGTCTTCCGCTAAAATAGCTGTTGGCGTTGCTAATGCAAACATTGCTGTTATAATTATTAATTGTTTTATTTTTCGCATAATTTATTTTTTTACTGATGGGGAAGTAAAATTTTATTTTAATTATTTTAATTTATCTTAAATTTTTATACTGCAATTATATGTTTTGCTTTTTCTAATAATTTGAATACTTTTTCTAATAATTTTTTTGCGTTTATACCGCTATAATCTCCATAATAATCAGCCGCTTCTCTTAAATTTTTTGCCTCTGCCAATGCTTCAATAAAAAATACATCTATTTTGCCTTCTTTAACATACAATTCTCTGATTGCCTGATTTAAGCAATAATGGCTATGTTCTTTATAATTTTGAAAATACAAAAGCGATCTTGCGGAATAAAACATTGAATAATAAATCTGAATAATGCACCAGCGATAATTTTTATCAACAAAACTTTTTTTTGCCGAATTCAAATCTTCCTTGGCTAATCTTAATTCTTTTCCCGCTAAACTTTTACCGCGGGAAAATTTTTTGATTTTACCTTTTTTAAGGCAATCTTCAAAATTTTTAATCATACGCCGAATAATTTAATTCCTTGTTTTACTTCATTATAAAATTCCGGTTCTTTTATTTCTAATTCGCTCCATTGATTCGGTGTTTTAATAATTGGCTGAATTATTAATTTATTTTTGATTTTAGCGATTTTTGATTTTATTGCTTCAGGATCGTGCGTTAAAATAAATAAATCAATATCACTATTAGCTGTTTGTTCTCCTCGGGACGCTGAACCAAATAAAACAATATTTATGCAATCATCTTTAATTTTTTTTATTAACA
>JAYEOU010000041.1:0-19462 GCA_034723335.1 Patescibacteria group bacterium | reverse complement strand
TAACTGTATCCGGACTATCATCAACAGCAGAAACACCAGATTGCAACACTGTTCCATCTTCAGCTAATAATGTGTAGTTAGAAGCGTCAACTAGAACAGCGGTAGTAGTAGTACCCACTAAAGCAACTTGAGTCATTTTAATTGCTTCGGAAGAACCTGCTTCGGCAGAGAATCTTAATAACTCAACATCTTTAGTTTTAACCACTGCGTCACCAGCAGACAATGTTACTTCAGCAATAGCTAATGAAGCAGTCTGAACAGTAGCATAATTACTAACAATAGATGCTCCCGGTTTAATATCAGTCAAGGTTTTACCGGCTTGATTTTCAGCATCTATACCTTGTTTTGCGCTTGTACTTCCACCAGGATCTCCTGCAGCAGTAACATCGTCAGCATAGATAGAAAATGCGAATTTATCGCCCGCGCCGATTATGGTGTTAATTAAATCAGCTTCTATCCTCCAATTAGACGCACCGGCTGGAACAGTAAAATTAGTCACCTTAAAGTAATAATCATCATTAGCCGTCTTGTCGTCTGCGGTCACATCATAATAATCGCCATTATCAACATTTACTAATTGAACATTTTCAACAGCAGTGTCTAGAACACCAGCAGCAGGAGTAGTAGAAGAAGTTCCAGTTATAAGTCCATATAAGGTCTTAATTTCTACAGCTTCATTAGCGCCGGTAGTAAATGTCATATTAGCTAATACAACATCATCAGCATCAGCTACAACATCATAAGCCGCCGGACCGTCAATTTCAACAGTAAATTCACCAGCAGTAACTTCTATCTTCTGAACAGTTCCGCCAGCGATCACAGCAACTCCAAATCCATAATTATTTCCGATTGCTACGACATCAGTCAAATCGTCAATGTCATATTTTATGGCATCATCTGCGACTCCGCCTTTGATATCAGCTTTAAGAGAAAAATTCTTGCTTGAACCTTTCTTTATAACTAATGGGGTAGTAAGAGCCATCAATACTCTATCAGAAGTAGTAGAATCTACCTCAGCTACTAAAGTTGAGCCCCGATAAAGTTTAAAGTTTTCTAGATCGTTTGCGTCAGCTGTACCGTCGTTGGTAAACGCAATAGAGGTTAAAGAAATATCTTCATTACTTGAAGTCTCCGCGATTTTAATGTCGCATACTTCTTTTTGCGTATCACCAACATCTAAAGTAGCGTTTTCAACTGCCTGTAAAGTATATGTTACAGCTCCTGCGGATACAGAAGAAAGGCTCATTAAATTTCCCGATACAGGAAAACTTCCTGAAACAGAAGCTCCATCAGTGGTAATATCTGACGCGGAATTAATGGAAAATCCATTAGTGCCGCTTGTTCCGCTAACAGTAGCTTTAACAAGTAAAGCTTTTGTTGTCCCAGCGGCAACAGCATAATTAACTCCGCTAAAAGTAGCTGTGTTGCTTGAAGCTGAAACAGTTCTAGCGCTTGTTAACCTGTTTCCGTCAGCATCGTAAATCCAAACTCCTGCAAAATCAGTTGAAGCTCCAATACCTATTCTTGTTACAGTAATATTTTTAACTGTAACATCACCGTCGTTTGCCGCGGTAAAGTTAACTTTTGTAAAATCAACACCTGCGGCTCCGCTTGGCAATGTCGCGCTTGCAGCAGTATCACTCGCCAACGCCACAGTCAACCCTGTTCCAGCTCCGGCAGTTCCGCCAGCTCCGGCAGAAGTGTCAATCAAAGCGCTGTCAGCCGCCGCGATTTCAGTTCCTGCTGTTGGAATGTCAAGAGTGGTGGTAATAACATTATCCCAGCTAAAGCGGTTGCCAGTAAAAGCAGCTTCGCTCGCAATCTTGCGAGCCGCGCCGTCAGCGCCAATGTAATAAACATCAGCCACGTCAGCTGTCTTAATTAAACTGCCTTCGGGATAAGCCGTCGCGCTAACGGTTTCAGTGCTAACAGTATAGTTAGTAAAGAAAGCGTCCGGGACATCAACTACTCTTTGCGCCCAATCAGCGCCGTACAAGGTTGTAGCAGTGGTTTCATCAGGAACATGCAATAAAGATCCGTTTGATTCAACCGCGTACACCTTTGGATCAGTGGTAATTTTAACTAACTTAGTCCCCTGCCTAATAGTAACATTAGCTCCCAGAGGATATGACTCTAACTCGCTTTGAGCAATAGTCACAACACTGGAAAAGTCGCTATACCAGGAAAAATAAGTTTGCTCATTAGGGAAAACATATCTTTTACCGTCAGCGGCCAAGTAATAAACGGATGAAAGCCCGTCCATCTTGATTAAGTCGCCGGCTGAAGCAGAAGCGCTAACTGGCGCTACTGGAACAGCTAACATGCTCATTGATAGAACAGTGGCAACCATAACACTGACAATAATTGATTTCTTAAGTTTTTTCATAGAAAAATAATTTAACATATTAGATGTTTGCGCCCAAGGCGTAAGCATTCTAATATGAATTTCTTTTAAGCTCTTTGATTATTACTTTACCCATAATACCCCCTCTCCTTACTAATGAGAGGGATGGGGTGAGGCGCAAATCAACCGGAATCCCGCTTCCCCCGCGCTTATAAATACAAACGTTGGGGCAATACATGGGGGATATCGCTCTCACGCACTTGCTTATATGCATAAGCGCGGAGGAAAAGCTTAGTTGATTTACCTTAAAACATTCAAAAGAGCTTTTTACCCAGTTAGATAAATTATCTAATAGGGTTTTAGTTTGTTAGAAATGGAATCTTTTGAAAAATCAAAGCCGACCTTTATGTTCCATTTACCCCGCCGATTAGGCAAGGACTGTCCGCTTAACGCGGATTTATCAATTTAACAATTTTTATGCTAAACTGATAAATCAGCGCTAAATTATAAAATTTTATAATTCCTAAATTCAACATTTATTCTACTTCCACCGCCCAGCCATGAATGGCAGGGCTATATTTTTGATTTCTTAATCCTGCTGAAGCGGGATATTGTTATTAACATTTTCAAATATATCCCGCCTCGGCGGGATTAAAAACTTAATGCATAGCCCTGGCATTCATGCCTGGGCGGTGAAAAATGAAAAAATTCTTTTTTTAATAAATCCTGCCTCTTCTAAAATCTCTTTTAAAGTGCCCATTTTTTCTGTTTCTTCTATAAATAATTCAACTGCTTCTTTTAAATTTTTTCTGGCTTTTTCAATTGTTTCGCCGCAACTAGCCACCTTCAACTCAGAATTATATGAAACAAACATATTTCCTTCCTGCCATATTTGCGATGTAAAATTTATTTTATCTTTCATATTGTTATTTGTTATATTTTTAAATTATTAAAATTAAATAATAATTCAGGAATTTTGTCATTATCCATTATATCAATGTTAGTAATATTGCTATCTTTGTCATAATCAACCACTACATTGTCTTGGACATCGGAATCAATGCTTCTCCTATTGCTTATTTTTATGCTGATTATTTTGCTTTTTTTATTATATTTTATCTTTGCCATATTTTTTAAAAATAGCCGTTCTTCCAACACCTCCCTTACTTCTTAATTCTTAATTCTTAATTCTTAATTCTTACTTTAATCATTCTTTTGTTGAACTTGCTGTCTCAGCATCACCTCCCGCCTTTTCATCAACTCCCAAAACCTGGCCCTGATCCAAATTACTATCAGTAGTAGAGGCCACGCTCTCGCCTTTTACTTCTCCCTCCTCGGCGGGCAGGCCTGTCTCGCTTGTTTCATCCATAATATTATTTGCCTGTTCCAGTTTATTTATCGCGCCGTCATAATCCTTATTATCAAATAATTCTTCGGCTTCTGATAAAACTTTTTCTATGCCAGTAGAATTTTCATTAGCAGTATCATCCGCGCTTGTTTCAACTTCATCGCTTGCAACAGATGATTCTGAACCGCTTGGCTCTGACAATTGCATTCCTTGATCGCTCTTTCCTGAATTAGCGGAAAACACACTCACTTCCCCATCCTCGGCCTTGCTTGATTCATCTTCTTTTTTAATTTGAGAATCGCTTTTTTTATTTTCGCTATTTTTATCCTTTTGCTCTTGGTTAATTGTATTCTTTAATGTTACAGTCGGAATAAAAACTTTTGTTAATCTTGTCTTGACTTGCTTAATCTCTTTTTTAAAATCCTGCGCCAGTTTTTCTACTTTTATATTTGTTTCTTCTTTTTGATCATCAGCTTCCGCTAAAACCTGCGTAATTTCCCTGGCTCTGTTGCCTGCGAATTCCACGCCTAATTTAACTTTTTCTTTGTCATTAAAAGTTATGGCTTGTTGAGTTTTTTCACTGATTATTTTAGCTATATATAATGAATCGCCGGGTTTTGTATTATGCGAAGCGCTTAAGCTCACCGCGCCGCTAAATACAATAAAAACGATAATTAAAAAAACCGCCGCAATTGGCTGGGATAATTGTTTGGCCAATTGTTGCGGCAGTATATTTTTTAACATTCTAAACCCGCTTAGACTGCGAAGCAAAGCAAGCCAGCCAACTTTTACCGCTTCTTCTCCTTGGGAAATTTGATTTAACAAAACTTCCCGATTGCGATTCTGCCATTGGCTGTCAGGTTTAATGCTTTTTAAATTATTTAATTGTTTTATTAATTCTTGTTCAGACATAATTTTAGATATTTGCTCCTCAGCTATTTTAGATATTTGCTCCTCCGCTTCGCTCCGGAGCGATATATATTGATATAGATGGATATAGGTGGATATATGTATATCGCGAGCAAAGCGAGCTAATATCGCGAGCAAAGCGAGCTAATATCGCGAGCAAAGCGAGCAAGTATCAATGTATATCAATGTATATCATCAACCATCTCCCTTAACGCCTTCAGCGCCCGATATACCAACACCCTTACATTGCCTTTTGATTTGTCCAGAATGTCCGCTATTTCCGCGATTGACAGTTCATTGACAAAACGCAGAATAATAACTTCCCTGTATTCATTTTTTAATTCTAATAATTTAGTTTGAATATTTGCAAAATCCTCGGACAGCTCTAATTGTCCGCTGATATTTTGTTTTTCATCAATAATATCTAATTTATTATCTGAATTATCAATGGCTATATTCTTGCGTTGGGTATCTTTTCTATAATAATCAATAATCGCATTGCGGGCTATTGTATAAATCAAGGACTTTAAGCTTTTATGGTTGATCACATTATTATCTTGCAAATAATTCCATGTTTTTAAAAACGTTTCCGCGGTTAAATCCTCAGCCTCTTCTTTATTATTCCCTACTTTAAAAAAAACAAAACGATAAAGCTGTTGCGCGTACAAATCATAAACTTTAATAAAAGCCTGCTTGTCTTTATTTTTTAAACGGGAAAACAGTATTTTTTCTTGTATTGTTTTGCTTATCTTCATATAATAATACGAAAAATTAACATTTTGTTACACCTTTTTCACGTAACGTGGAACGCGTAACGCATTATGCGATAAATTTAACATATTTGATGTAAAAAGGCAAACACGATTAATTTTGAATTTTGTCCGCCAGCTGGCGGATTGAAATAAATCCTAATGATTTAATTTTGAAACATAAACATAGTTGCTTAAAAATTAAAAAATTATAATTTATAAATGTTTAAAAATTCAGTCATTCAAAATTATTTCAAAATTCAAAATTCAAAATTAATCATATCTCTTGCTTTTTTTAAAATAGTATGAGAAAATATAAAAAATCAGTACTTAAGTCTACAATACTGTGGACTTAAGGGCATATTAGACACTCGAAGTCCAATTGGACACCGAGTGCCTTAAACGACTTAAGTCTACAATACTGTGGACTTAAGTCATATTTTATAACTTTTACTAACGCAAAGATAAGTCCACAAATTTGTAGACTTAAGTCCTATTTTAATAGTTACCGAGTAGCTATCGCAAAGCTACTTAGAAGCTGTCAACTTCCCTGCCCCGCTGCTCCGCCAGCCCCGCTGCTCGCGAGCAGCGGGGCTGTCAGGCAAAATAACATAAAAAATAATATGGATAAAATAAAAACAGTTAAAAAGAAAAAAATAGACAACCCTGTCTGGCTTACTGTTTCTCAGGCGGCTCAATTGGGCGGCATAAATACCAAGACTATCCGCCGCGCGATTCAATCTAAAATTATTACTTATAAAATCATTGGCAACCGTTATTTTATTGAATTAGCTTCTTTAATAATTTATCTGCATTCCAGCATTAAATTAAAAAATAAATTTGAACAATTCGGCATTGGGCAATATGTTGAGAAATGGAACTTAAGAAGCTAAGTCACGCAACATGAAAAGTATGTTATAATAAAAATAAGTTATCCACAAGACAAAAATCAATTTCTAATTTTCAATTTTTAATTTTCATTAAATTTTCAATAAATTAATTTTCAAACAATAGACCTGTCGCGTAATAATTTACTACTACAATTTCCATATTTTGATAAATTTTCCTTAAAAATTTTTGGCCTATATTATAACATAAGCAAAAAATTTTTAAGAAAAATTTCCTCAAAATCTGAAAATTTCGCTACGCAACTTATTACGCGACAGGTCTAATATTATAGTTAAAATTTGAAAAATAAAATTTGAAAAAAATATATGGCAACACTTTACAAGTGCGACAAATGTGGTAAAATTATAAAAACAGAAACTTTTAGTGTTATTTTGCGACGGCTCCATAGTGGCGACGTTAGGAGTCCTGTGGAGCCATAATGCAGACTATTAATAAACTATTAATAACGGTTTGCATTTTGGCTCCACAGCCCTCACTTCACTTTGTTTCGTTCGGGACTATGGAGCCTTCGCATGTGCGCCAGTCCTTTTGCCAAATATTTAAAAAAAATTTTGGCTAAAAAATATAAAAAAAATTCCAAACATTCAGGATTAAAAAAATAATATGCAACAAAAAGATTTACAACAAATTTCTAATTTAATGGATCAGAAGTTTGAAAAAAATAATGAAAATTTAGTAACTAAGAATGATCTAAAACAAATCTTTAAAGAAAATAATGAAAAAATTTTCAAGAAGATGGATGATAAGTTCAAGAAGATGGATGGTAAGTTCAAGAAGATGGATGATAAGATAGATAAATTTGAAGATAAAATAACCCGAACCGTAAAACAAGAATTTGATCAAAACACGGAACAGCATAATAAGATGGAAAAAAGATTTGACAAGATGGATAAAAAATTAGAACAGAAACCGAACAAAGATCATATGTTTGACTGGGCAGACAAGAAAGTTCATAATTTAGAATTAGATATGGAAAAGGCAAAGTACTTGCACCGCCGTGAATGGAAAAAACTGCCGCCGGCTTATGAAATAAGAAAAGCGCTGGCTGAAAATTAACTATAATCTCCCATGCTTATGTTAAAAATTTTTACTGGAAAAAAATTTAATAAATTTTCGGCTTTTATTTTAAATTCTAAAATCACTTATTTTGTTTTGATTTTAATAATACTGATTCAATTTATCCTGATCAGTATTATTTTTTTGCAGAATAGAAAAAGCAAATACTTGATTGAACAAACTAATTTTAAAACTGCCACGGTTGAAAGCCAGCAAAAACAGCTTAATGAAAATATAAAAAATTTGCAAAGCAGCATAAGGCGGCTATCAAGCCAAATTTATCAAATGAAGCAAAGCAGATAGCTTCCCGCCGCGTCGCAGTCTCCTGAAAGGGACTGCGACGGACAGACGAGAAAACCGCCGCAGTCATAAAAAAACAGATAGCGATAAAAATTTTCGTATTTTTATTATAATAAAAAATTATAACTTACCACTCGTTATGCGTTACGCGTTACGCGAAACAAGGAGGAAAAACTTTATGAAAAAATTCAAACATTTATTTAAAAAAGCCATTGTTTGGTCAGTGATCCTTACAATGGTTTGTTGGAGTTTTGGCGTTCCATTAACCACGCTAATGCCAAAAGCGCCGGAGGCAAAAGCGGCGTCAACGACGGTGATGATTAGCGAGGTTTCCGCGGACATGGGAAGCGCGACCGCGGAATTTGTAGAACTTTATAATGCGAGTAGTACCGCTATAAATATTAGCGGATGGAAAATTGAATACAGCGCGGCCGGCTCTGTAAGTTGGTCAAACAAGGCGACAATTCCGACTACTACAAATTTACCTGCTTTTGGTTTTTACTTAGCTTCAACAGCTAATTTTGATACTGCTTCAGGTGTTAACGGAGACACAAGTTTAGCTTCAGGGCTTGCATTATCCGGCGGACACATTCGTTTAACTGATGGCTCTACTGAAATTGATAAAGTCGGCTGGGGAACAGCGGAAAATCCTGAAGGAACGGCAATTGCCGCACATAGCGCCGGGCAATCTCTTGAAAGAAAAGCTTTTGGGGATTCAAAGGCAAATGATATGGCTACTGGCGGAATGGATGAAGGAATGGGAAACGGTTGGGACACGGATAATAACAGCTTTGATTTTGTTGTTCAGGCAAGCCCTAATCCGCAAAATTCTTCCTCGACAGAACAGCCTAATATGACAGGTTATGACGGGGCTGCTGGAAATGGTCCAATGATTATGCACACGCCTATTAATTCCGCTATTACAGGAGCGAATTTAGAAATCACCGCGCAAATGGGAGACCCAATGACGCCGATTAACAGCGTAGTTGCGGAATTGCATTATATGGTTAAGGATGGAAGTCCAACAGCAGCGGAATTTACAACTGCTTCAAAAGAGTACCAATCAAATGGATTTTTTAAGTTCACAATACCTTCAAATAGCGTAACAACAGATGGAATTTATTATTATCTAAAAGTTGTTACGAATGGCGGAACCGCTTTTATGTCAGCAAATCCGGGAGTTGATACTGCTTCTGTTGGAAGTGGTATGACTTATGCTGATGTAGCAGCAAAAGAAGCTGTCGTAGCGATCAATCCTTTTATTGTTAGTGTCGCAACGGCCGGGGACACATTCGCAATTTCAGGAACAGTTACAGATGATACTCCAGCAGCGATTGAAAATGTTTTGGTAATGATAGAAGGAACCGGTTATAGCGCGACTACAAGCGCAATCGGATTTTATTCTATTTCTGTTCCAAACGGGATTTACGATATTGTTATGATAAAGGAAGGATATTTTGAAGAAATGGTTAACAATATATTTGTCAACAACGCTGGCGTAACAGTTGATAAAACTATGTATCTTGGCCAAGGCGGAGGAATGACCGGCGACAGCGAGAAGCCAATGGTAATGTGGACAGGTCCGATGGACGGAATGTCGGGAATTCCAGCTGGAATGGATGATTTTAAAATTTTTATTGGATTTTCTAAGGATTTAGCTAGTTCAACATTTGACACTGCAAGTGTTGTATTAACTAATAATCCTTCAGGAAGCGCGGTGTCTGGATATACCGCCGAGTTTAATCCAACCAGAACGGCCGAAATGCCTCCGGAAAATATGGATCCATATTTAGGAGTGATTAGTTTGCCGGCTGGCGGACTTACAGAAAATACAACATATTATCTAATAATGGACAGCACAATCCGCGACACTGCAGGAAACTCCTTGCAGGGAAATAATCCTAACGGCGGACATATGATTTCGTTTACCACGGGTTTGGCAGGCGGCAGTTTAGATTTTAATAATTTCGGAACCGGCGCGATGATGCCTCCGTTTGTCGCGGGAACAAATCCACACGACGGCGCGATGAATGTGATGACAAACGCGAAAATAAATATCAATTTTTCCGATCCGATGGATTCAACAAGCGTTAATTCCACAAATATAAAACTATACAAACTTACTTACAGCGGATATGACGAAACGGAAATCGCAACAGATTTTTCCGTCTCTCTTGACACTTCCGGACGAAACGCGACATTAATTCCGTTATCCGCTCTTACAGCTGGAAGCAGATATAGAGTTGTTGTCTCAGGCGCCTTAAAAAGCGCCACCGGAATTTGGATGGGAGATCCGGGGCAAAGTCAAAATGTTTCAACCTACAGATTTTATCAATCAGGATTTGAAGTGGGAACAAGTTCTGACACGACTCCCCCGACTGTTTTGGGAAGCTGGCCAGCGAACGGCGATACTGGAATTGACGTTAATCCGGGAATGATGACCATTCAATTTTCTGAAGGAATGGATCCATCAACAATAAATTCAAACACGATCACTTTAAAAAGAGGAACATCCGCGGTAACCGGAAATATAAGCTATGACCCAATGTCACAGTCAGCGTCATTCTCTCCAAGTGTTGTTTTAGCAACAAACACAGATTACACTTTAACTGTGACAGTAAATGTCACGGATTCTGTTGGAAATGCAATTGATTCAAATGAGGTAATTATATTTACAACAACTGATGCAGGAGATACTACTGATCCTTCAATTATGTTTGCGAATGGCGATGAATATGGAGTAGCAATCACTTTCTCGGAATCAATGAATTCCGCAAATGTCGCAGACACGGCGAATTACGGAACTTCTGTTTTAAACCCAGCAAATTATGTTATTAAATGGGGCGATCCTTCAACTGTTGCCACTTCAGGAACTGTTATTGATCTTGCCGATGTCGACGCTAAATTCAAATATGACGGAATGGGAAATACAGTAATGATTGATAATCTCGGATTGTCTTACACGGCCGGCAAAGATTATTACATTAATATGGCTTCATCAACTGTTTCGGGGGCAGGCGCGACCGACCTTTCTGGAAATTATCTTTTTAATCAAACAACTTTCCAAATGCCGATCAATAATAGTTTTGACACCCAAGGAATGCTTGGACCGATGATGGGCGGCGGCGGGATGATGGGACCGGATATGGGAATGATGGGAATGATGGGCGCCAGTGTTTTTCCAATGAACGGGATGGCGGGACAGACAACAACTTATTTTGTTGATGTTCCGACAACAAAAATTATTCCGGTTGGAGGAAAAATTGTTTTGACTTTCCCTGTTGGATTTGATGTGGAAAACGCGGCGAAAGATCCGTATTCTCCCGTTAATAATGACATAAACGAATGGAACGAGGGAACGGTAGAAATTAATTCGGTGGCTGGAAACAAAAGCGCGAGAACAATCACAATAACAACTAAAACATCCGCGACTCAAACAAATGATTTCTTGTGTATGGACATCAAAGGAATTGTCAACTCTTCTATCCCCCGCGGATTTGAAACTTCAGGATACACGGTTGATATGAAAACAATGGACGCGGATGGAAATCTGCTTGAAACAATTACCGCCATGCCTTTCTTTATAAATGAAGGCGGAAGCAATAATTTGGAGGTAAAGATAGACGGAGTAACTTCTGGCGATAATGGGAATGTAACTGTTTTCTTGGGCAGTCCGATGACCGGCCCGATGGAACAGACAGTTGCTTTTAGTAATGAAACTTCAGACACGGTAACATTCTCCAACTTATTAGAAGGGCAGTATATGCTATTTACCGAACCGACTATTACTTTAGGCAGCGCTGATTATTCAGGAATGCCAATGCCTCAACCGATTACTGTTGATGAAGTTGGCGAAACTAAAACAATAAGTTTAGCAAAAGAGAACGCCGGCGCTGTGGCGGCTATTACAGTAAATATCACAGGTGAATTTGGAACTGACGATATTGATGTTTTCGCGGGCAGTCCAACAGGATTTAAAGTTAAAACTATTGCTGACGCTGGAACTAATCCAAACACTATCCTTTATCTTCCAGCGGGAAATTGGATGGTTGGAATCGGTCCGGCGATGCCAAAAGGTCCGATGGCAGGTCCTCCGCCAATGCCAGATTGGATGCCACCGATGCCGACGCAAGTTGTAAGCAATGGCTCAACAGCGCAAGAATTAAATATTTCAATCTCAACAGCAAGCATGCAAATTATCGGATATGTGACTGATGGCGTTGCTACCCAAACATATCCTGACGGAACTCCGATTGCTGATGCGGAAGCGTTCGCTTATCAGCCAATGGGAATGGGAATGGGATCTCACACAAAAACGGATACAAACGGAAAATTTACATTAAAAGTCGCTACAGCCGGAACATACTCGGTTGGTGTATTTAAACCGGGACTTCCGGGCGTTCCTGACAAAACCGTAAAAGTTGGCGCTAATGAAAGTATTGCGGGCGGAGACGCTGACGGAAATAGCACAGCTGATATTACAGCTGACGGCGCTTTAATTACAGTGGCTAATCAATTCATCTTTAAAATCCAAAAATCCGATTACACTATTTCAGGAAAAGTGACGAACGGAACAAATCCCGTTTCTTACGCTCCTGTTTGGGCGTATCAGCCGAATGGAATGGGACACGCGGAAACAATGACTGACGCTTCCGGAAATTATATTCTTTATGTTAGCAACGGAAATTGGACTGTCCAGTCATACATTCCGAGCTATGGAGATTCAGAGCCGCAGACCGTGGTGGTGAACGGCGCGTCAATGACGCAAAATTTATCGCAAGATTCTTCAGTTACTTATTATACTATTTCTGGAACAGTAACTCTTAATGATGTAGTTCAGACATATATGCCGATTAGGGCGGTTGAATATGACAGCAACGGAAATTATCTTGGAAGAGAGTATAGCGGACAAACAGACGCGTTAGGAAAATATTCAATTTCTGTTCCTGGCGGAGAAAAATATTATAGAGTTGATATTTGGACGCCGGAGTTTGGAGAAGTTGAACTAACGGTCACTGACGAGGTGGCAAATAGTCCCGCTAATGTTGAAATTACTGGCGCTAATAAAACTGGAAAAGACATAACAATCGCGGGAACGAGCTTAAATGAAATAACTCTTGCTTTTGCAAATGGAGGAGCTTCCCAAAACGCCATAATTAACATAGACGGCGTTTCTGGAACACCGCCAAAACCGACCGGATTCCATAAAACAATTAAATTGTCCGCGCTGGATTCAAACTCAAGCGTTATGTTGCCGGATGGAGATTATATGTTTAATATGGATGTTCCAGGATTAGGAGGATTTACTCCTACTGGAGAAAATCCCGTAACGGTTTCTGGAAATGCTACTATAACATTTGCATTGCCTAACAGTTCAACTGAAATATTTACTGTAACCGGTACTATTGATGATGAAACAGATCCGATTGAAGGCGCTTGGGTATGGATGGGAAATCCGACAACAGGAATGCATCTTGGAGATTCAACTGACAACAGTGGGGTTTATAGTATTACTGTAAAAGCCGGAAATTACAAAATGGGCGTTGAAATGCCGGGATACGCGCCTCAACAGCCGGCTGATGTTACAGTTTCCGCTAACGCTGAGCTTAATTATGCGCTAACAGCCACTAATCAATCTATATCAGGCAGAATTTACGCTGATACTAGCGCTGATGGATATACTATCGGAGAGGAAATCGCTAATGGCTGGGTTTGGGTTGAAGAAACAACAACAAAACAAATCGCCGGCGCTCCGACAGATATTGACGGAACATTTTCTATCGGAGTAGTTAACGGGACATACATATTAAGAGGGGTTGGAGAAGGATATCAAGAAACGAGATTTGGCAACACGATAACAGTTGCTGGTTCTGGATCAACGGAAAATAATATCAATTTGACAGCTGATTCAAATTGGAGTTCAAAGCTTAAATCAAGACCAATGACTCCGGCTTCCGGTGGAACATTGGATGATACTTTAAGCACGGGAACAGGCATTAAAGTTGTCGCTCCGCCTAACGCTCTTGGAAGCGGAACTTCCGCCGGAACCATAAAGACAAAAGAAGTAAGCAGTGTTTCAAGAACAAGTTCAGCGGAACCTCTTGGCGGAAAAGGAAAAGAAATTACAGCGCAAAACAATTCAGGACAAGCGATCACGACTTTAAATAGCGACATAGAAATAGAATTAAATTATTATAAAGAAGATATAACAGATGCTGGAATGGTTGATTTTGACAAATTGAAAACATTAACAAACTCATATTGGGATGTGTCAATCAACGACTGGGTGTCGCTCTCCACGACCAAACAAGCATATACAAAAGCGGTGGGCGCTGCTGATAACGCGGAATGGACAGCCCAACCCGATTTTGATTCCTTCGTAGACGACATAGCAACTTATGGCGATTATAAAATAACACTTAAATCCACAACAGCCCATCTTACTATCTTTGGAGCTACCACTCCTTCTGATTTGTCTGCTCCAGCAACGCCATCAGATCTTACAAATACGGCATCAAATGGATCTGTCGCATTAAGCTGGACAGCAAATACTGAGACAGACTTATTAGAATATCAAGTATTTAGAGGCGCAAGCGCTGATTTTACCTGTAATAATGATAGTCAAATTAATACTTCTTCTTTTGTCACAAATAGCTACACAGACACTTATCCAACTGCAAATAGCACATACACATATTATTACAAGATTACAGCAGTAGATGATTCAAGTGATATTTCTGATTGTACATCCGCGACAACAGCATCTTATACTTATACCGCTCCGGCTCCGGCATCTTCAGGCAACTCCTCTCCTGTCTCAACAACCTATTGTACAAACGTAACATACGACCAATGGCAGGATACTTGCGTTAATAATCTGCAATACAGAAACATTAAATCCAAATCCCCTGCCGGCTGTACTTTAACTTCAGAGCAAGAAAGCCAAAGAAAAAAACTATGCGGCGTTGCTCTTCCAGAAATAATTGAAGAAACAAAAGAAAAAATTACTGAAATTGTCGGCGATACCTCCCAGGCGACTCAGGAATTCGCTCAAAAAATTATTACCATTGCCGAAGAAGCCGCTGAAGTGCTTAAAGCAAACGTTAACGCTTTGCTTGGCAAACTTGGCTTTAAAAGAGACTTGGCTAAAGAACAAGTTAGCGTTAAAAAATATGTTAAAACGCTGATAAAAAATGCTGCCGGCCTGCCAGAGCAAAGCAAGCATGCCTTAACTAACTTCATAGCTTATGGAACAAAAACCACATTAAAGCTTGGCGAGGGCGAACGGGCAGGCGTGGTTAATTCCTACAAAGCGACTTTCGGCAAACTGCCGATTATTGAAGCAGAATGGAATGATGTAATTAAAATCGCCAATGGCAGATGGCCGAGCGAAACCAATAAAATAGCGGAAACTAATGCCACTGAAACATTCAAAGAGATTTATTTAAAAAGCCCGGACAGAAACAACGCGCATGATGACGCCGCGGTTACTGTAATGGCTTACGGCTTAAGGCCGGCTGATAGAAACCTTGATTCTGAAAAAGCCGGAATTAAAATCTTTAAGGCAATCTACGGCTATAATCCATCATCTGCCACTGATTGGGACGCTATTCGGGCTATCGCTTATAGCGGAGCAACTAGATAAAGAGGGCTTGCCCTCCGTAGCCTTGGCAAAGGAGGGCTTATTCAGGAGCGACACGGTAAATAAAATTACAGTATAAAAAAAGGCGAGGTCTGCAAAATACAAAGAAGGCGAGAATATATTCTCGCCTTCTTTTCTTAACTTTTCTTGACCAGCGGCTGACTATAGGTGTCTCACCCGCAAAGCAAATTTCCGTTTTAAACCGCAGATAATATCAAGGGTGGGACACCCTTGACCAGCGGCTGACTATAGGTGTCTCGCCCACGGCTCCGCCAAAATAATATATGGCACGGGATGAGGGAATCGCCCCGCCGCTCGCGAGCGGCGGGGTTGGAAACCGATGTAAATAGGGCACGGGATGAGGGAATCGAACCCCCGCTAGAAGTTTTGGAAACTCCTGTACTGCCACTATACTAATCCCGCAATTAGTTAAAAATTATAAACCTAAAAATTATCAAAAAATTAAACATTTTTTAAAACTTTATAACTTTAAAAACCTTATTACTATTTAGTTTCTTTATGAAGAGTGTGCTTTTTGCAATGCTTGCAATATTTTTTAATCTCCAACCTGTTTTTAAGAGTTTTTTTGTTTTTGCGGGAATAATAATTAATTCTTCTGCATTCCTTGCACTCTAATTTTATCATGTTATCTTGAGACATATTTCAAATGAATAATGCAAAAATAAAAATGAAAAATAAATGAAAAATTAAAAAAACAATACTTTACAGTTAATTTTGCATTTTACATTCATTATTAATTTTGCATTTTTAATTTTTAATTTTCTTTGTGTGGGCCGGGCTGGATTTGAACCAACGAAGGCCGAAGCCAGCAGATTTACAGTCTGCTCCAGTTGACCGCTTTGGTACCGACCCTTTTATTTACCCCGCAAAATGCGGGGTTTGCCCCGCCGCTTTTTGAGCCCGAAAGCGGACTCGAACCGCTGACCCCTTCCTTACCATGGAAGTGCTCTACCAACTGAGCTATTCGGGCAAAAGCAACAAGGCAAACTAAATTATCTCTACTTATTTACAAATATAAAACACATAACACTTAGCACAAAACAAATTTATGTTATGCATTACGCGTTATGCGTCCCAATGGGATCCCCTCGGGATTGCATGATTATAATTCATCTATCTGCTTTTTAAATTCAGCTAACTTCTGATTGTCAGGATTAATTTCTTTAAACTTTTTATAAGCGTCTAAAGCTAAAGCTTTGTCTTTTATTATTATACTCATTTCTAGCGCGGTGTCAAGATAGCGCGGATTATTTGACTCAATCTGCAAGGATTTCTTTATGCTGGCCGCGGCTCTATCCATCTTCCCCATAGCTTGATAAGCCAGCGCTAAATCAAAATATGTCTGAGAACGCTTGTCTTGAATCATAATTTGTTCCGAACTTTGCGGTTGCTCGCCAACGCCTATTGATTTCTTAACTTGAGATAAGCCGCCATAAGTATCTTCATCATCCTCTTTTAGTTTTAAAACATGTTCAAAAGTCTGGCTGGCTTTTTCATAATCCTTACTTTTAAAATAAAGCCTGCCCAATGCTCTAAAAGCTCTTATGTTTTTGCTGTCCATGCCAATTATTCCAATATACTGTTTTTCAGCCATAGCTGAATCATTTTGTTTTTCTGATTCCTCCGCCTCGTTAAACAATCGCTCTATTTTTTGCTTAACATCCCCGGCCGGCAAAACAATTTCGTCTTTATAGCTCTCCTTTAATTCATTTAATTTATTAAACAGCCGTTGCGAAAAAACGCCAATAGCCTGGACAGCCGGCCTTAATAATCTGGTTAATTTAAAGCTCCATTTAGTAAAATTCCTTTTAAATCTATCGCTGATAATCCGCTCTTTGAATTTTGCTTCTTTTTCAGCGGGAATATTATCCGCATCCAAGCTAGCAATGGCTGAAAATTTTCTCACTACTATAACTATAATAATACTTAAGCTTATTAAAATTAAAGTTAAAGGAATTATGTTGTACATAATAAAAAATTTAAAAATTAAAATTTAAAATGCAAAACTATCTTAAATATAATTTCAAATTTCAATCCGCCAGCTGGCGGATGATTTGGCATAATTTGGAATAATTTGTCATTTGAAATTAAAACCTTGCGCTTTGAATTTTTCTATGTCTCCACCTCCGCCATCTCAACCTGCCCGGCGCTGCCGAATAATTTCATTTTAGCTATAACTATTTTTTCAACCGCTTTAATGGTCGGCCGTAACAAATTTCTCGGATCGGTTTCTTCTTTATTATTCAAGCAATTATTAATCAAAGTTTGGCAAAACGCGATTTTAATATCACTGCCAATATTAATAATATTTACGCCCTGCTTAATTGCCTGCTTTATTTTTTTATCATCCACGCCAGATCCTCCGTGCAGTACGAACGGTATCTTAGTCTTTTTTTTAATATCTTTCAGTAAATCAATTAGAATATCCTCATTTTCATGAACTCCATGGGCCGTGCCAACAGCCGCGGCAATAGTATCAACTTTTGTTTGTTTAACAAATTCAACCACATCTTCTAATTTGGCAATTGGAATATCCCGTATATAGCCGCTTAATTTTCCATGCCCCCCTATCATGGTGCCAATCTCGCCTTGAACCCATACTCCTCTGGCATGAGCCACTTCTACAACATGTTTTGTTAAATTAATATTTTCGTCCAAAGGCAAATCTGAAGCGTCAATATGCACAGAGGTAAAACCGGCATTTATACATTCAAAAATTGAATCAAAACTTTTGCCATGATCCAAATGCAGGGCAATTGGCGCTTGAGCCGCAATATTCTTAGCAACAGTAGAAACAATATGGGTAATCGGCTTTAAGCCCATATATTTTATCGCGCTTTCTGAAACTTGAATTATGGCAGGCGATTTGACTTTGACCGCGGCTTGCGCCACACCCAAAACCGACTCTAAATTATGAATATTAAAAGCGCCAACGGCATAACCTCCTTTTTGCGCTTCTTTGACAATGTTTTTAATGTGTATAAGCATAAATTTAATATAAAATGAAAAAGTAAAAATAAAAAATGATTTTTAAATTTTCTTTATATATAATTACTTTATTAGACCTGTTGCATAATAAGCTGCGTAACGTCCCGCAGTATTGCGGGATGAGACAAATTTTTCAAATAATTTTTGAGGTTTACCTGCAAGGTAAGCTGAAAAAATTTTTGGAAAATTTGGTCGATCCGCCAGCTGGCGGAGCAGTAGTAGCTTATTATGCAACAGGTCTATTTAAGAATCACCTTTGCCACTTTATAAAACTCATCCGCGTCCAAGCTGGCGCCGCCAACTAATAATCCGTCTAAATTTTCTATATTGGCAAAATCTTTAACATTCTTACTATTAATGCTTCCTCCGTAAATAATGCGGAAATTATTATTAACTATTTTCACGCCAAATATATCATTTAAAGTTAATTTTATGATTTTATGAGCATATTCCGCTTCTGCCGGTTCTATGGCAACGCCTGAGCCAATCGCCCAAATCGGTTCATAAGCAATAATAATCCGCTCATCGTTTAATATTTTAATTCCGCTCAAAGCTTGATTTAATTGGTCAACTAAAACAAAATCCCTCCGGTCGGTTTTACGCTCATCTCCACTCTCGCCAATACAAACAATGGGAATTAATTTTTCAGTATTTAAAACCGCCTTAAGCTCTGAATGAATCATTTCATAATTTTCCAGCAAGTATTTGCGCCGCTCAGAATGCCCGACAATAACATATTCGCACCCTGCTTCAACAAGCATCCCGGGCGAAATCTCCCCTGTATAAGCGCCTTTTTCTTCCCAAAAAACATCTTGCGCGCCTAATTTAATTAAACTACCATTTAATATTTTTTTTACTTTCTGCAGAGAAATAAAATTAGGGCAAATTACAACATCACCTTTCTGAAAACCTTTAAATTTTTCTTTAAATTTTTTAGTTAACTCTAAACTTTCCGCTAATGTTAACTTCATTTTCCAATTGGCAATAATAATTTTTTGTTTAGTGTTTGGCATAAATTTGTTGATTGTTGTTTAGGGGCTGGTGACGAGGACCATTTCTACTGCAATTTCCAGATTTTGGTAAATTTTTCTAAAAAAATTTTGGCCTATATTAGCACATAAGCAAAAATTTTTTAAAAAAAATTTCCTCAAAATCTGAAAATTTCGCTACGAAAGCGCCCTCGTCACCAGCCCCTA
>JAYEOU010000040.1:0-3870 GCA_034723335.1 Patescibacteria group bacterium | reverse complement strand
GCAAATTTTAAAAATAATTTTTAAGCTTATATGAGCTAATATAGGCGAAAAAATTATTTTTATAAATTTGCCGAATTTTGGGAATTTAGGGCAAAAACGGCAAAGATCACCAGCCCCTAAATAGATGTTTATTGATACTTGCGCTTCGCGCGATACTTATGGATATTAATTGATATTTATTAGTATCAGCTTGCTGGCATAAATAATATTATAATATTAATAAATATCGCGAGCATAGCGAGCCAATATCCACTAGTATCAACCAGTATCCATAAATATCTATAAAGTATCAAAAATTATAATACTAACCGTTACGCGTTTCACATTTCACATTATGCGAATTACCGCGCGTACTCAATAACACGCGTTTCTCTAATCACATTAACTTTGATTTCTCCTGGATATTTTAATTCTTGTTCTATTTTTTTAGCTATATCGCGAGCTATATTATGAGCTGTTAAGTCATTAATTTTTTCAGGCGTTACCAACACCCTGACTTCGCGTCCCGCTTGAATAGCATAAGCTTTTTCAACACCGTCAAATGAAGTTGCTATTTTTTCTAATTCTTCTAAGCGTTGAATATATTGTTCATAAGTATCATGTCTGGCGCCGGGACGCGCTCCGGAAATTGCGTCAGCCACTTTAACAATAATTGAGATGAGATCCGGCGGCCGATCATCATGGTGAGTTTCAATAGGATTAATAATTTCTTGTGGCAAGCCAAATTTTCTGGCAATATTGCCGCCGATTTCCGGATGAGTGCCTTGAACTTCATGGTCCACTGCTTTGCCGATATCATGCAGAAGGCCGCTTTTTTTGGCAATAATTACATCCGCGCCCATTTCTTCGGCTAACAATGTCGACAAATGAGCTACCTCAATTGAATGTTTTAAAGCATTTTGGCCATAACTGGTGCGGTACTTAAGCCGGCCTAAAATTTGCACTAACTTAGGGTCAAGGCCGGTTACCCCAACTTCATAAATAGCTTCTTCCCCGGCTTTTTTAACATCAAGAGCTAATTCTTTTTTAGCTTCTTCAATCGCTTCTTCAATTTTAGCGGGATGAATTCGGCCGTCTTTAATTAAATAATCTAAAGTTTTTTTAGCTATATGCCGCCTGATTGGAGAAAAGCCGGAGATAGTAATGGCGTTGGGCGTGTCATCAACAATAATTTCTACGCCGGTTAATTGCTCTATTGTTTTAATGTTTCTGCCTTCACGGCCTATAATGCGGCCTTTCATTTCATCATTAGGCAGGTCAACCATAGTAGTAGTCATGGCGGTAGTATAAGTTGAAGCTAAACGTTGCATTGTGCCGGCTAATAGGTCTCTAGCCTTTTCTTCCAAAACTCCGGTAGATTCCTTTTCCAGCTTATTGATGCGAATTATTAAATCATTTTCAATTTCCGTTTCAACGTTTTTTATTAAAATTTTCTTGGCGTCATCCCTGGACATTTTAGCCACTTTTTCTAATTTAGCCAATTGTTCTTGCTTAATTTGTTTTATTTTTTCTTTAACTTCCTCAACTTTATTAACCCGATCATAAAGTTGCTGCTGCTTATCCTGCAATTCTAATAATTTCTGCGAAAAAATTGTTTCTCTTTTTTCCAGCCGGGATTGCAAATTGCTGATTTCTTGTCTGCGTTTTTCATATTCATTTTTAGCTTCCTTAATAATCTGCAAGGATTTATCCTGAGCTTCTAATAATAGTTCTTTTTGCTTGGTTTTAGTATCAGCAATTATCTTTTTAGTCTTAACTTCAGTATTAGCAACTTGCGCCGACGCTCTTTGCTTGCGCAACCACCAGCCAATAAAAAAACCGCCTACGGTTAAAATACCATAAATGATATATTCCATAAAATTTAAAATTCTACTGTTGGAGGCTGTTTTTTAAACCGCAGATTAATTATACTAGGATCTTATTGTCTGCAAAATATTTATTATACCTAACGGCAAGATTAAACAAATAATAAAATACTCGAAATTTTATATAATTTGAGTTTAATATTAATCGTTTTTGTTGAAGATAAGCTGTTATTTAAGTTCATTTTAATTCAATAGACTTGTCGCGTAATTATTTTTCCATTCAAAACTATTTTCCAATCAGCAGAGTTTATTATTATTTAATTTAATGCAACAACCTCTATTTTTAAAAGATTGCAATTATTATATTATCACATGTTTTAAAATCTGGCAAGGGTTAAAGATAATGAGCGCATTGCCGCTTAATATTGACTAAACTGTATTATTAAGCTATTATATAATTGTTAACCTGAACTAAATTTTAATTAAATAATATACATATACAAGCCAAAAAAATATTAATAGAAATATTGATATTTTTAATAAAATCAATAATTTTTTTAAAGAGGTTAATGGCCGCTTTTTTTATTAGTTTGCTTTGGCGGACAGGACGAATTATTTTACGTTTTATTTTTTATAGAATTGTTGTTAAAGCATATCAGCTGTATTTATATTTGCTTAAAAAATTGGGCATGTCCGGAAGCAATAGAAATAAATCTTTACCTTGGTTGATTAATCAAAAATCAGTTCATTTTATAGTTACTTTATTAACCATCATATTAACTGTTTTTAATCTGACGGGTGAAACCCAAGCAATTTCTTCGGAAGAATTAGCCGGAAAAACGCTTTTAGCAAAATTAGTAACAAGCGAATTTGGCGAGACAGAAGAATTTATTGAAGAATATTTTGATGAAGAAGCAATAATCTCATCAATTCAGCAAACTTATTTAGATAATTTAGTTAGTATGAAAAGCCGGCCAATGGCAGAGATGAAAGCTCCTGATGAAATAGATTTAGGAAAAGAAGCGGCCGTTTTAACACAGGGTGGCAGCGCCGTAATTAAGCCGGAACTGGCCGCAACCAGTAAAATCAGGCGCTTAAGGCGCGACATTATTTATTATACAGTTAATCCGGGCGACACTATAAGCACTATTGCGGCTGAATTTGGAATTAGCGTTAATACAATTCTCTGGGAAAATAATTTGAGCGCTTATAGTTTAATCAGACCAGGCGATAAGCTGTCAATTCTGCCAATAACAGGCGTAACCCATAAAGTTGTTCGCGGTGATAATTTAAGTAAAATCACTAAAAAATATAATGTTAAAGAAGATAAAATTATACAAGCCAATAAATTAACTGATGGCAGTAAGCTTACAGTCGGCCAAAAATTAATTATACCGAGCGGCAGGAAAATTAAATACGCCAGTTATGCTTCTTCCGGCTATACAGGCTTGTCAGCTATTAAAAATTTAGTATCTCCGACAAGCGCCAAGCCTGTAAGCGGCAATAAAATGAATTGGCCCACTAAAGGCCATCGCATTACTCAATATTATTCTTGGCGCCATCATGGGCTTGATATCGCGAACAAGACAGGCACGCCGATTTACGCGGCTGATGCCGGCGCGATTGAATATATTGGCTGGGGCAGAGGTTATGGCAACCAGATTGTTATTAGCCATGGCGGCGGCAAAAAAACCAGATACGCCCATTTATCTAAATTTTATGTTAAAAAAGGGCAAAAAATCAACAAAGGAGAGACTATAGCCGCTATGGGTTCAACCGGATGGTCAACCGGACCTCATTTGCATTTTGAGGTTATAATTAATGGCAGAAAATATAACCCGTTAAATTATATAAAATAATTTCAATCTACCTGCCCGAAATGCTTTGTTGCTATTTAAATTATTATTGTAATTAGTATTTTCTGCTTTTTTAATGGCTAAATATTAGACTTGTCGCGTAATTAGTTTTGTAACGACCCCAGTTATCCAACGGGGTAAAAATTTTCAAATTTTGAGTTATAATTTTTCAAACAATTTTTGAGGTTTAGCCTAAGCTAAGCTGAAAA
>JAYEOU010000039.1:0-3892 GCA_034723335.1 Patescibacteria group bacterium | reverse complement strand
TTGTCGCGTAATTATTTTTTACTGCAATTTCCAAATTTTGGTCAAATTTTCCAAAAATTTTTTTAGCTTAGCTTAGGCTAAACCTCAAAAATTGTTTGAAAAATTATAACTCAAAATTTGAAAATTTCGTTACAAAACTAATTACGCGACAAGTCTATTGTTAGCATTATAATTATGAAAAATATTACAACAATTTTTACTGCTGATAGCGCTTTAAAAAGCGAATATTTTGAACGCATAAAAAAAATAAAAGAATTACAAAAAATAGGCATAAATCCTTATCCTGCCCAAGCGCGCAGAACACATACAATTAAAGATATTTTTAATAAATTCAGCTTGTCGAAAAAAAAACAAGAAACGCTAACTGCTGTTGGCAGATTGCGCAGTCTAAGAAGCCATGGCAATCTAACTTTTGCGCAATTGGAAGACGCAAACGGTAAAATTCAAATTGCTTTATCCAAAAGAGAGATTGGCGCGGATAGTTATAAAATTTTTACTAAATTGATTGATACAGGCGATTTTATTAAAATTATCGGCAAATGTTTTATAACTCACAAAGGCGAGAAAAGTATTATGGTTAAACAGTGGAATATATTATCCAAGGCTTTGCGGCCATTGCCGGACAAATGGCATGGGCTAAAAGACGAGGAAGAGCGCTACAGAAAAAGGTATTTGGATATTTTATTTAATCCTGAAGTGAAAGAGATGATAGAAAAAAAGGCGATATTTTGGAATGTTGTCAGAGAGTTTATGGCGAAAAAGGGTTTTTTAGAAGTTGAAACTCCTGTTTTGGAAAATACTACAGGCGGAGCTGATGCCAGACCTTTTATTACCCATCACAACGCCTTGGATATTGATGTTTATTTGCGCATTTCTATGGGCGAGCTTTGGCAGAAAAGATTAATGGTGGCTGGCTTTGAAAAAGTTTTTGAAATTGGCAGGCAGTTTAGGAACGAGGGTATGGACGCGGAGCATTTGCAGGATTATTCGCAAATGGAATTTTATTGGGCTTATGCTGATTATCAAGATGGCATGAAATTAGTTGAGGAATTATTTAAGCATATAGCCAAGCAAACTTTTTCTACGTTTAAATTTAAAATTAACAAATTTAATATTAATTTAGGCAGAGAATGGCAAAAATATGATTACCAAGAAACAGTAAAAAAGTATACCGGCATTGATATATTGAATACTAATATTAAGCAGATTGAAGCCAAATTAAAAGAGCTGAAAATTAAATATGATAACAAGGGCTTTAACATCACTCGAGCTATTGATAATCTTTGGAAATATTGCCGCAAGCAAATTGCAGGCCCTGGTTTTATTGTTAATCTTCCTATAACAGTTTCGCCTTTAGCGAAATCCCATGAGCAAAATCCAGAATTAACCCAAAGATTCCAAGTGCTAATCGCTGGCTCAGAACTTGGCAATGGTTATAGCGAATTGAATAATCCAATTGATCAAGCAAAAAGATTTGCTGACCAGCAAAAACTGCGCGAAGCCGGAGATGAAGAAGCGCAAATGTATGATTATGAATTTGTGGAAGCGCTGGAATACGGCATGCCCCCGACTTGCGGGTTTGGCATGAGCGAACGGGTGTTTTCGTTTTTGATGAATAAATCAATGCGTGAATGCCAGATATTTCCGCTGATGAAGCCGAAGGATCAAAAGCGCAAATAATCTAATGAAATTGATTAGATGCGCGCTAACTAACCGGGCAAACCAACGACTGTAACTAAATAAATAATAGCTATTAAATTATTAAAAAATGGAAAAAGAAACAAAGTTTTATAATTTCATTAATTTTTTAGATAAGCTAAAAGACGAAAAAAGATATGCAGGAGTTAAGTATATGAGAGGTGATAATTCCGCTGATCATAGCTGGCGGCTTACTGTTATGGTAGCGCTTGCATCAGAGTTCTATAATATTAAAATTAATTTATTAAAGGCTATAAAAATTGCGTTAGTTCATGACTTAGTAGAAATATACGCTAAAGATATTCCGAGATCAGATCGTTTTAAAAAAAATATTACTAAAAAAGATAAGCTTAAAGACGAGAAAATTGCGATGGTAAAAATTAAAAAGTTAGCCCCGATGAATATTGGTAAAGAAATAAGCGATCTTTGGACTGAGTATACTAAATTAAAAACTAAAGAGGCGAAAATAGTCGCTTCATTAGATAAAATTGAAGGTTTAATGACTTTTTTTGATAGAGGTAGACCGACTAAATACTATGGCGGGTATATCGCGACTTATGCTAATAAATACATTAAAGAAACGCCTGAATTAGTGTCGCTTTATAAAGTACTGCAAGGTGAAATGAAAAAATCTTATAAAAAAAATAAATTAAAATGGAAGAAAGAATATAATATTTAATAAATTTTTTGAAATAAAAAAATAGCTGAAAATATTAGAGGTTGCTTAGCTATCATTAAATCTTAAATATTAGAGTGTAGAAAAACTGTTTTTATATTATTTTTTTGGAAAAATCGGCTTTATTTTGGCTTTAAACGGCTTTAACGCTGAATTAACGCAGATTTGTACGCTGATAAACGCGGATTCTTCTACAGTCTAAAATATATAAACGCCGAAGCACTAAGCGCTGCCGCAACGCTTAGTGCTAATTAAATAATATGCGAATTAAATTAGTAAAATTTGGCGAAATATTAATTTCTCGCCCAGCAGGCAGAGAAGCGTTTTTAGTTATGTCAGCTTATTTAATTAAGGACATCAAAAAGGATGAAAGAATTGAAGTTGATTTTAAGGGAGTAAAAGCGATAGCTCCATCTTGGGCTGACGAAGTTATCACTAAACTGGCTGAAAAGTTTAAAAATGTAAAATTAGTTAATACTGACAATTCAACAGTGCAAGCAACCTTAAAAACATTGCAGGAGTATTCTGGGTTAAAAATATAAATTTATGATAAATGCAATGGCATTTGGAACATTTGATATTTTTCATAAAGGGCATGAAAATTTTTTGGAGCAAGCGCGGCAATGCGGAGATTGTTTAATCGTGGTAGTGGCAAGAGATAAAACCGTTGCCGAAGTTAAAAGCAAACTGCCGCGAAATAATGAACAAGCGCGGTTGCGGGCAGTTGTAAAAAGCGGTTTGGCTGACAGGGCGGTTTTAGGAAATTTGAAAGATAAATATAAAGCAATAAAAAAATATCAGCCGAATATAATTTGTCTTGGCTATGATCAGCAGGCATTTACGGAAAGATTAGAAGAAAAATTAAAAGAGTATAATCTGCCGAACACAAAAATTGTTCGGCTAAAAGCGTATTGTCCTGAGAAATATAAGTCGTCTAAATTTCGCGTAACTCGCAACTAATAACTCATAACGCGCAACAAAGATATGAAAATAGCAATTTGTGGGAGTCTTGATTTTACATACAAAATTAAAAAAATATCTGATGAATTAAAAAAAATGGGATTTGATGTTTTTATTCCAATAAGTTCAGAAAAAATTTTAAGGGGAGAATTTTCATTAGATGAAATAAAAAAAGAAAAAGAAAACGGACAAATCGTAGAAAAATTTATCAAGTATAATTCTATTAGAGCATATTATGAAATAATAAAAAAATCCGATGCTATATTGGTAGTAAATTTTGATAAAAATAATGTTAAAAATTATATAGGAGGAGCTGTTTTATTAGAAATGGGGTTTGCTCATATTTTAAACAAAAAAATATTTTTATTTAATCCTTTGCCGGAAAACTGTCCTTATTTAGACGAGATTAAAGCAATGTATGATAAAATAATCAATGGGGATTTAACAAAAATAAAATAACTATAATTTTTTAATAACTTTTAACTTTATAGACTTTATAACTTTCAACTAAAATTATGTTAGACATAAAATTTATTAGAGAAAATAAAAATTTAGTCA
>JAYEOU010000038.1:0-3952 GCA_034723335.1 Patescibacteria group bacterium | reverse complement strand
TTTTGAGTTATAATTTTTCAAACAATTTTTGAGGTTTAGCCTAAGCTAAGCTAAAAAAATTTTTGGAAAATTTGACCAAAATTTGGAAATTGCAGTAAAAAATAATTACGCGACAAGTCTATTATAAACATAATAACATTTATTCTAACATTTTTCCAATACAAATAGCTTGGCCTTTTACTAAAGCCAAGCTAATTTTTTTATAAGCACTAATGAGAATTCGCTGAAAAGTGCTTTGCGAAATTTTCATTGATTCAGCGCATCCAACTTGGCTCAAATCCTCTATATTTTTAAGCCGCAGCGCTTCAACTTCTTCATAGTTTAATTCCACCACTTCTAAATCCCGCAAAGGCGCTCCTTGCGGTTTAAAATAACGCATCTTATGTTGAAATCTAATTCTGCGCCGCAATCTTGGTCTAGACATATTTATTTCAGACAACTAAAAAATTTGTAATTGTCCGCCCTCCAGTATCAGACTATAACAGGCGGGGAAGCTTGAAATTAGGTTTAAGCCAATTTCCAAATTTCAAATTTCTCCCGCCTCTGCGGGATCCCGCCAAGGCGGTGATAATTTCAAATACGCAAGCTGCCTGTCTGCCTTTATTTATTTTGGTCTAACTGATCTTGCTGTTCCTGTTTAGGTTTTTGCCAAAACCATCTAAATCCTCTGCCTAGTCTCCTGCCTAAACCTAATCCAACTCCACCGCCTCGCGGAGTGCCATCGCCGCATGGACCCATTCCTCGCCCGGTTAACGGACCTTGACCGGTTGGGCCTGTCCCATTTCTTTGTGGCATAATTATCACCTCCCTTTCTAGTGTTTATTATCTATTATGAATATATACCCTAAACAATATTTTGTCAAGGCCATAAAAAAAGCCATAAAAAAAACCTCCCCAATTTAAATAAACTGGAGAGGGACAAAGAAGGGGCCTTCATGGGCTATATAATTTATATAAGCGCATTTATAGCGCGCTATTCATATACTTTTAAACTAATGGCGGTTGTTCTTGAGGCGGCCTGGGTAAATCGTTTTTAACGTCTTCTTTTTTTACATCTTGTAACGGCGTTGCCTGATTGGTTCTGCTTTTTATTTCATTTTTCGCGTCTTTTCTGGCTTGCGCCCGCCGTTCTTTAATTAACTCCCGATTGACCCAAAATATCCATGCAATAATACCAAGTAAAAAAACAATAAAAATAATCATATTAAAATTAAGTTTGCCTTGTTTTTCTTTACCTTCATTAATAAATCCTGCATCAACTTTTTCTTCTTCAATGCCTTGTTTTATTAATTTCTGGATTTTCTGATCAATTATTTCATCTTTTCCCTTGTCTGCTTCTTCAACTATGCCTTTTTTGGAAGAAATAACAGCTGCTGGCTCTTCCCGCAAACTTTCCGGCTCTTTAATTTCAGCAACAGTTTCTATCGCTTCTTCTTGAATGGCTTGGGCAATAGCCGGCTGTTTAACAGTAAAATAAATAATATTTGACCAACGGCTTTCTTTGTCTCGGCTGTCTGTTGCAATAGTATATACTAAATGATCGCCTTTTGTTAGCGGCTGAAATGGCAAATAAGCAAAATCGGCCGCGCCAGATTCGTGATTAACTGCCTGAAATTGGCCGTCTAATTTATGGTCAATAAACACTCTGATTAAAGAATTATTTTTAGCCAAGCCAACAATAAAAGGGCGGTTATATTTAGTTTTATTATTAATTACCGGGGTAAAAAGCGTTGGCGCCGGCATTGATTTCTCTATTTTAAAATTAAGGACATTAGAAAATTTATCACTTTTTCTGCCGACTTCATCTTCGGCCACTGCCCAAACTATGTGCCAGCCATGGCTTAAATTTAAAAATGGCTGATAGGCAAAATTAGCCGTACCGCTCTTGTGCGTAACTATATTGGTTTTACCGTTATAAATTCCGTCAATATATATTCTAACAAAAGAGCCGCTTACTGTTAATCCTTTGATTAATGGTTTTACTTTGCCTGTTATAGTATCTTTATTTGGCTTAATCATTGTTGGCGCCGGCAAAGAAGGAACTATAAAGTCATACTCTATAGATAGCGGAGATAAAACTAATGACGTTTTATCCCTGGCAACGGCCATAATCTTATAAACACTTTCTGGCAATGCAATATCATGCTCATAATAAAAATTATCTGTTTTATTGCCAGACTGGTTAATATCAGCCAAGCCAATATAAGATCCATTAATATAAATTAAAACTTCAGTTTCAGCCGGAGTTAAACCGAGAATTAAAAATTTTGCCAAATTTTGTTGCTTGATATCAATAATTGTTGGCGCGTCAATGGTCTGAGCATGAGTTTGATTTGTGATTACAAAGAACAATAAACCAATTAAACAAAAAAAGGAGAATCGGACAAACTTTATATATTTAGTCATAATATTTATACCGCTTCCTCCGTAACGGCTACATAACTTATATGCGAATTAATAATTGAGATGAAATAAATTAAAACAGGTATTAAGGTTAAAGGGAATAAATTAGGCAAGCCCTGTTGGATAAAGCAAGCTATCCCGCAGGGCAAGCCCGATTTATCTCTTTAGCCTTAATACAAAGTTTTATAAAAACAAAATGCCATATTAATGGCATTTTTAGTTTAATAAATATTCAATTAAAGTGTCAAGTGTATAATCAGTTAATAAATTGGGAATAAAACTTAATTTAATTGTGCATAAAATTAGGGATAAAATGTTAAAAAATCTGAAGAATTAAAGACTTAAAGGCAAGGCGCCAATATTTCGCTTTCTAAATTATGTCTTTATAGTGTTTTATCTTAGCGATTCTTTTATTCCTATCTATATCAACGGCAATTAAATCAGCCCTGATATTTCTATAAATAATTCTATTGCCATTATCGCATAAATATCTTTTAACAGCATATTTTAAATTCTTTAATTTCCTGTTATTTATGCCCTCATCAGCTTCGCCATATTTATTGGACGTTCTAGTCTTTACTTCTATAAAAACTAGGACATCTTTTAATTTAGCGATAATATCTATTTCTTTATGACTGGTTTGAATATTGCGCCCAATAATCTTAAATCCATGCTTAATAAGATAATTTTTAGCTAATGTTTCGCCAAACTGTCCAACCTTTTGTTTATAATTCATATTTAAATATGCTAATGGCAACAATAGACCTGTTGCATAATAAGCTGCGTAACGAAATTTTTAGATTTTGAGACAAATTTTTCAAATAATTTTTGAGGTTTACCTGCAAGGTAAGCTGAAAAAATTTTTGGAAAATTTGGCCGAAATATGGAAATTGCAGTAGTAGCTTATTATGCAACAGGTCTATTAAATCTCTAAAAAATATGTAAAAATATTAATTTTTAAGCCGTGCTAGTTTTTGCATGGCAACTAAGTATCACGGGATATACTTTTTATATTGTCTCTCCTCTGCCAGTTGCTTTTTTCTTTTAGGCACTTCAATTAATTTCTTTGCAAGAAAAAACAGCCAAATTAAAATCTCGGCTCCCCATAATAAAAACCAAAAACGGGCAGATAAAAAAGGGATTGCTTCATAAGTAAAAAAAAGTAAAAACAAGCTAATAATGGCGTTAGTTAGACAAAAATAATAAAGTCCTGACCAAAAACCGCTATATAGATTTTTTTTATTGCGCGCTTGAATAAAACCAATAACAATAGTTGTAATAACTAAAATTACCGTTAAAATAACAAAATATTGCTGATATTGCGGCATTAATTGGCCCGGCCGCGGATTAAACCATAAATTTAGTGAGAGTAAATTGTTCATAATTTATTAGTTAATTAGACTTGTCGCGTAATTAGTTTTATAACGACCCCAGTTATCCAACGGGGTAAAAATTTTCAAATTTTGAGTTATAATTTTTCAAACAATTTTTGAGGTTTAGCCTAAGCTAAGCTAAAAAAATTTTTGGAAAATTTGACCAAAATTTGGAA
>JAYEOU010000037.1:0-20096 GCA_034723335.1 Patescibacteria group bacterium | reverse complement strand
TAGAGCGCTTCTCTGATAAGGAAGACCCTGTCATCCGACAGGGCAAGGGTCCATAAAAACAAAAATTCTTACAATTTATATAGGGCGCGTAGCTCAGTTGGTTAGAGCGCTTCTCTGATAAGGAAGAGGTCCATGGTTCAAATCCATGTGCGCCCACAGTTTCGGATATCGGATATCCGACACGCCGCGGTAGCTCAGGGGTAGAGCAAAGGACTGATTTTCGGTCCCTTTAGTGGAAACACTATTGCGCAAATCGGGTGAATTCGGGGAAATCTAAGTTATTTATTTAATATGACAATCCCGAGCCAAGCCTTAAAGGGTTTAAGTTTTAAGGAAGGTGTAGAGACTAGCAAGTGAATCCCAATAATAATCTTGCATTAGCGCCCGACTCCGCAGTATTTATTTACCGGAGATGATATAGTCCGATCCTTGGGGAAACTCAAGTAAAATCAAGGAAAATCCTTGTGTCGACAGTTCGAATCTGTCCCGCGGCACAATTGCCATAAGATTGAACCTATAATATACTGATAGTATAATATAGGTTCAATCTTATCGGCACGGCGCGCATTAAAATTTATGATGTAAAATATTTTTTTAAAATTATAGGATGGATTGAGGATTTAAAGAAATTCTATAAAACATAATTACAGCGGGGTAGAGCAGTTGGCAGCTCGTCAGGCCCATAACCTGAAGGTCGTTGGTTCGAATCCAACCCCCGCAACTAAATTAGCCAAAAGTCAAAAGTTCATAAAACTAAAAATAATTTTTGTTAATGACTTTATAGACTTTCAACTTTATAACTTTTAATCAAACACGGAGTGTGGCCTAGTTGGCTAAGGCGCATGGTTTGGGACCATGAGATCCTGGGTTCGCCACGGCATCCGCCGTGGCGCCCTGTCGGATGACAGGGCGAATCCGCCGTGGCGCCCTGTCGGATGACAGGGCGAGTCCAAGCGCCTTTTTAAATTTATTTTTACAATCAAACACGGAGTGTGGCCTAGTTGGCTAAGGCGCATGGTTTGGGACCATGAGATCCTGGGTTCAAGTCCCAGCACTCCGACCATTTTGAATATCAGATATCTGATTAAGCGGGATTAGTACAGCGGCTAGTATACCAGCCTTCCAAGCTGGGGACGCCAGTTCGATTCTGGTATCCCGCTCATTTTGATTTTTGATTTGACATTATTGTTATAATAAGCTAACATAATTTAAGTTATAATTTGTTTGATATAAAGTAACAGAAGATAAACAGTAAATAAGATTTAGTTACCTGTTATTTGTCGTCTATTATCTATAATATGCTAACTATAAGATTATCTAGAATCGGCAAAAAAAATAAGCCGATGTACAGAATAATTATTTCTGAAAAATCCAAAGATCCTTATGGAAGGACTTTGGAAATTTTAGGTTCATATAATCCATATTCAAAAAATTTACAAGTTAAGCAGAACAGAATAAAATACTGGATAGGCCAAGGAGCGCAAATGTCCGCTACGATTAATAATCTTTTGGTTGAAAAAAATATTATTAAAGGCAATAAAATAAAAGCTTCAAGCAACAAACAAAAGAAAAAAACAGCTAAAACCGAGCAACAAACAAAAAAGAAAGCAAATAATCAGGAAAACGCGCAATTAAAAGAAATAAAAAAAGAATAAGGTTATCGGCTCCTATTTATGATTAACTTTCTTCACACTTTCCAGCCAAATCCGTTTTTAATTTCTTTTGGCTCAATTCATATTTATTGGTATGGCTTATTTATTGTTTTAGGAATATTATTAGCGATTTTGACGGCGCTTAAACTATCCAGCTATTACAAAATTAAAAAAGAAACAATTATTGATTTGGCTTTCTATTTAATCATTGGAGGAATAATCGGCGCTAGAATTTATCATATTCTACTTGAATGGCAATATTATTCAGGTCATCCTTTAAATATTTTTAAAATTTGGCAAGGTGGTTTAGCGATTCACGGAGCAATCTTCGCCGGTCTGGCCATTATTTGGCATTTTGCTAAAAAATATCAGCACAACCCATGGCTGTTAATCGCAATAGTCGCGCCGAGCTTGGCTTTAGCTCAAGCCATTGGCCGTTGGGGAAATTATTTTAATCAGGAACTTTTTGGCAAACCGACCAGCATGCCATGGGGCATACCGATTGATTTAATCAACAGGCCAATTAAATATATTAATAACGATTTTTTTCACCCTGCCTTTTTATACGAATCAATCGGCAATTTTCTAATTTTCCTAATTTTAATTTCTTTCCATATCTGGATTATCAAAAAAAATAAATTCAATAATTTCTGTTATCTGTTATCTGTTATCTGTTACCTCATTCTGTATTCCGTTCTGCGTTTCAGCTTGGAATTTATCCGTATTGACCAAACCTATATAATTTTTGGCTTGCGTTTTCCGCAATTAATCAGTTTGTTAATAATTACTTTGTCTATTGCATTTTTAATATTGCTAAAATTCGAGAAGCATGATGTTATAAAATAGACTTTTCTACACTCTAACAATAATAATTTAATTCAGCGGATATATTAAAATACAATAGAAATGCAGCAGAAATACATTGATATACAATTGTGTTTCTATTATATTTCAATGTATATTAATGTATTCCCATTTATATGCCTATTACTAAATCAGCTAAAAAAGAATTGCGCAAAAGCGTTAAAAGATGCATCCGCAATAAAAAAATTAAAGATAATTTAAAAAATTTGATTAAAAAAAGCCGCAAGGCCATTGAACATAAGGAAGCGCAATCCAAAAATTTAGTTGAGCAAACAATAAAAATTTTAGATAAAGCGGCGCAAAAGGGCGTTATTAAAAAAAATATTCGGGACAGAAAAAAATCGCGGTTGCAATTGAAATTTAATAAAGCCCAAAAAGTTAAATAAAAAACTGTAATAACAATTCAGTTGAATTAATTACAGTTTTTATTTTTGTTTAGCTATTAGTTCTTTATAAATTTAACTGCAGTTAACAAAAACCCCCCCTGATTTTACAGGAGGGTTTTTGTATTGTAGAGGCATTGGGCGGCAGCCCTTTATATTCTCGCGACTAATAAATTTAACATAGTTTTTACATCTGCTTGCCCGGTTTTCATTTTAAAATCAATTTTAACTAATTGGCTTAAAATATTTTTTAAAACAAGCAAATTAAATTTTCGCGCTTGATTAATGCCTTTTTGTATAATAAAAGGATGAAGCTTTAAAGAATTAATCATCATGCGCGAACTTTGATTTAAGTCCAGCCCTTGCCTGATTTGCAATAAAATTTTAAACTGCCTAATTACCATATTGATTAAATAGCTGCCAGTTAAACCCGCTTCAGTTTGTTCTTCTAATAATTTTGCGGCTAAACCGGCGTTTTTGTTGCTGATCGCATCAGTTAAGCTAAAAATATTTTCATCAAAATTGCCCCGCACTAATAATTTTACATCTTCAATTTCAATAGTCGCGGTTTTGCCTTTGCCGGTTGATTTTAATTTTTTGTCCTGTGAATCAGCTTGCTTTATATTATAGCGCGGATCTAATTTATAATTTAATAATTTATTAATTTCATTGCTTATTTGCCATAAATCACTTCCAACCAAACTAGTTAACATTTGCGCCGCTTGGTAAGTAATTTTTCCGCCTTCAGCTTCAACTTGTTTTTTAGCCCAAGCCGTTGTTTGTGTATTAGAAAGTAAATTAAATTGCTGGGCATATTTTTGTTTAATTAGAAATTTAAATAATTGCGATTGCCGCTTAGTTAATGGCTTATCCCTGCCATCAGCGCCAATTTTTAACGCCTGCTCTTTATTTCTGGCCTTTTTTGTTTTAATAGAATAGTCCTGAAAAATAATTATATTATCTGTCTGTTCAGACATGCCGCCAGTTTTTTTATTTTCTAAATAACTATAAATTTGGCCAAAAATAGTTTTACTTTTATTGTTGAATAAATTTTTAATAATAATCATGCGCTTTTTAGCCAACAAGGTTCCCGGACTGATTGACGCGCTAATTTGCTCCATAGTGGCATTTGCGCCGTCAAGTTCGGTTAAACTGCTGCCAATAGGATCAACTTCGCGCATGAATTTATCCTTTAATTTTTTTAATTTTTGTTGGCTTCTAAAAGAGTCTTCGCCGTAGAGAAAGATAATCATAATATTTTTTTAATTAGACTTGTCGCGTAATTAGTTTTGTAACGACCCCAGTTATCCAACGGGGTAAAAATTTTCAAATTTTGAGTTATAATTTTTCAAACAATTTTTGAGGTTTAGCCTAAGCTAAGCTAAAAAGATTTTTGGAAAATTTGACCAATCCGCCAGCTGGCGGAGCAGTAAAACATAATTACGCGACAAGTCTATTAGTCTTTTTTAAAATACAGCCAAATTCCCCCCGAACCCCACCACATCGCGCCAAGGCAGAACAGCCAGCCGATTATCGGCAATGAAAAAATAATCCAAGTAATAACAATACCGATTATCATTGCAAAAATTAATGAATCTTTTTGCTTTGGCCATAACTTTTCTAACAAATTGCGGCCGGCTAGAATACCGACCAAAATTTTACTGATAAACAAAGCAATCAACCAGACCCCAATTAAAATAAAAGCCAAGGGCATGCCGATTAAAGTGATAAGCAGTAAAATAGCGATAATCGGGGTTAAAAACATAATAATAACGCCCCAGCCAATTGAGGGCCCAGCTTTATCTAACATCTTGTCAGTTAATTTTTTAATTTGCTTATTCCACAAACTGATTAACACCAAACCAACCACTAAAGCTGAAAAAATGGAATATAATCTGCCCCATGCCCATACTGTAATTATTTTTTCTTTCCTGATTTTTGGCGAGTTGCGCGTAATTTCCCCTGCGATTACAGCGCCGCTGGCGATAAGCGCTTCTGCTCTGTCCGTATAAATTATATTGCCGCCGATATTTGCCCCATCCATAATTATCAGGCCGCTTTTATCAGATTTTTGATTATCAATTTTAAGCCGAACATCTTTGCCAATTTCACCGGCAATAGTTACTGCGGACGCGCCGCCGTGCAAATCACGTCCAATCTTGCCTCTAATTTCTCCGATTGCCGCGCCAATCAGCATATCCCAGCCTACTCTTGCTTCTGTTCCCAAATTAACCGTCGCGCCAAAAGCCATAACATTGCGAGCTACTTGCCCATTAATGTTGATTGAATTCCCAACAGCGCGAACATTGCCGTTAACAACGCCATTAATGTTCACTGACTGCCCGGCGCAAATCACATCTCCATCAACCATTCCATTAATATTAACAGTCTGCCCGGCGCAAATCACATCTCCAGTTACTGTTCCGTCAACAGTAATGCTTGTTCCGGCGGCATAAAGATTGCCTTCAATTGTTTGATTTTTAGCAATATAAATTGAATCCCCGGTTTTAACAGCGAAAGCTTTGGCTGATATTGGAATAATTAATAAAAACGTAAAACAAATAATAATAAATAGTCTTGTTTTTGTCATAAGTTTATAGTCAAAAAATTTTATTTCCATAGATAAAAATTTATTACATTGTATTTTTTACAAAATAGATATAAACTATTTATACTAACACTATAACAAAAAATCATGAAAAAAGCCATTAAGGAATTATTAAAATTAAATATCAAGTCCAGAAATAATTTAATGCTGGCCAAAAGAAAAATTGCCAAAAAATATGGAATTAAAATTTTGCGGAATTCAGAAATTTTGCAGGAATTAAATAAATTTTTCGTAGGGACACAAAATTTTGTGTCCCTACGAAAAATCCTGCGCAAGCGCGCTGTCCGCACCATATCCGGCATCGCGCCGATTGCAGTCCTGACAAAGCCGTATCCCTGCCCTGGAAAATGCGCTTATTGCCCGACTGAAAAAAATGTGCCGCAGAGTTATTTATCAAATGAGCCAGCAGTAATGCGTGCTATCCGCTGTGATTATAATCCTTATAAGCAGGTGCAAACGCGCTTGCGCGCGTTAGAAGCCAATGGTCATGAGCCGACCAAGATTGAGTTGATTGTTATTGGAGGAACCTGGTCGGTTTTGCCAATAAAATATAAATATTGGTATATTGCAAATTTATTTGCAGGAGCCAATGGCTTTATTAACCAATTTCAAATATCAAAATCCAAATTTCAAGTCAAATCCAAAATCCAAATTTCAAAATCTTTAGATTATTTGAAAAAAGAATTATTTAAACAACAGGATAAAAACGAAAAGGCGGAATATAAAATAGTTGGGTTAACTCTTGAAACACGGCCGGATTATATTGATGAAAAAGAATTATTAGAAATGCGGGAGTTAGGATGTACGCGCGTGGAAATTGGGGTGCAGGCGATTGATGATAAAATTTTACAATTAAACAAACGCGGGCATGGCGTTGCTGAAATTGTTCAGGCGACTAAACTGCTTAAAAATTTTGGATTTAAAGTTACTTATCATATAATGCCAGGGCTTTCCGGCTCTACACCAGCTAAAGATTTAAAAATGTTTAAACAAATCTTTAAAGACGAGCGCTTCCAGCCGGACCAGATTAAATTTTATCCCACTGTGGTAACCCGCGGCAGTTTGCTGTATAAATGGTGGAGACAGGGAAAATACAAGCCATACAGTAATAAAATTTTGCGCAAACTGATTATTGATTGTAAAAAAATCATTCCGCCTTATGTTCGGGTAATTCGTTTAATCCGTGATATTCCCAGTGAATCAATTATTGCCGGCAATATGATTACTAATTTGCGGCAAATTATGAAAGATGAGGGCGTTGAATGCAGATGTATTAGATGCAGAGAATGTAGGAACGAGGCACTGCCTCGTTCAACTCGTCCGATACTGCGCAAAATACAATATAAAGCGTCTGGCGGGATGGAATATTTTATTAATTATGAGTCAAAAGATAAAAAAATTCTTTATGGATTCTGTAGATTGCGATTACTACAAGACACCAACTATCTTATAGAACGCTTGGCGCCTACGCGTTTACAAAACGCTGCCTTAATCCGCGAACTGCATGTTTACGGTGAATTAGTGCCGGTTGGCAAAAATAAAAAAGTCCAGCATGCCGGGCTGGGCAGAAAATTAATGGCTGAAGCGGAAAAGATTGCGCAGGAGAATGGATTTAAAAAAATAGCTGTGATTTCAGGTGTGGGTGTGCGGGATTATTACAGAAAATTAGGTTATAGATTAAAGGATAGTTATATGGTAAAACACACGAAATAAACGAAAAATTACAAAAAGTACGAAAAAACTTAAAAAATTATTTTTACTTTTCGTTTCTTTCGTAATTTTTCATTTATTTCGTGTGTTTATTTGACATAAAAGATTTAAAGTAGTAATTTTAAGACAGTAGATTGCAAGGAGGGGTATTTCTGCCCTTTACAAAAAATAAACCTAATTTTTTAACAAAGGAGGACAAAGATGAGTAATTTAATTTTGTTTACTGGTAATTCTAATTCTGAAATGGCTAAAGACATTTGCCGTTATTTAGAAATTAAGTTGGGTGATGCTCAAGTAACAACATTTAGTGATGGTGAAACTCGGGTAGAAATCAGGGAAAATGTACGAGGCAAGGACATTTTTGTTTTACAATCCACTTGCGCGCCAGCAAATAATTATTTGATGGAACTATTGATAATGATAGATGCCTTTAAACGTTCATCTGTACGGAGAATTACCGCGGTTATCCCTTATTATGGGTATGCCAGACAAGACAAAAAAAATAAACCCAGAGTACCCATTAGCGCCAAACTAGTGGCTGACTTGCTTCAATCGGCTGGTGCTAACCGCATGATCACCATGGATCTTCATGCCAACCAAATTCAAGGTTTTTTTGATATTCCGGTGGATAACCTTTTTGCGAAACCAGTGCTCTTAGAACACATTAAGTCCAAGTGGCAAAATAATATAATACTTGTTTCTCCTGACGCGGGAGGGGTGGAAAGAGCGCGGGCTTTTGCCAAATATCTTGGAGTGCAAATAGCTATTATTGATAAACGGCGTATAGCGCCCAATCAGGCCGAAGCCATGCATGTAGTAGGTGAAGTTGAAGGAAAAATCGCAGTTATTTTAGATGATATGGTGGACACTGCAGGGACTCTTACCGAGGCAGCCACTGCCTTAAAAAAATGCGGAGCTTTAGAGGTTCACGCCTGCTGTGCTCATGCGGTTTTGTCGGGCTCTGCCATTAAGAGGATTAATGATTCAGAAATTCAGACCATAGTGGTGACTAATACCATACCTCTCAATGAAAATACTAAGGGTAAGGGGTATGATAAAATACGCGTGTTGTCTGTTTCAAAGATTTTGGCAGATGCAATTCATAGGTGCCATACGGGGCAATCAGTAAGCTCTTTATTTATTTAAATTTTAACTAAACATTAAAAGGGCATTTCTTTTTGCGGAATGCCCTTATTTTTTTAAAACTCTTGAACAAATTTAGTGGATTTGGTAAAGTAAAGGTATATGAAGCAGACAAAATTAATAGAATTTAAAAACCAAAATAACAATATACTAAGAGGCATTTTAGTAATAAGTAAAAAAGCTAAAAAGGCAGTTTTGATGTGCGGCGGATTTGAAAGGTCAGCAACAACTGAAAAGAAATTCAAGGTTTTAGCCGATGAATTAGTAAAACAAAATATTACTAGTTTGCGTTTTGATTATTTTGGCTGTGGTTTGTCAGATGGTGATTTTAGCAAGATCACTGTAGAAAAAATGTGTGATGATTTTAAGAATGCAGTAAAAATTTTGCAAGATAAAACCGACTATAAAAAAAATATTTCAGTAATAACTCATAGCTTATCAGCTTGCGTAATAGCAAATTTAGTTAAAGCATTATCTTTTGAAAAAATTATTTTAATCGCTCCGGCATTGAATCAAAAGGATCTGCTTCGCTATTGGTTTGTAGCTTCAGCAATGCAAAAGCAAAATCCGGATTTAAAAATTACTTGGCGGAATTTTAAGGATTATTTGAATGAAAAAAAATTTCAAACTGATTGTGATCGGATTGATAAAATAACAAAAGCAAATTATGTTTCTGCTGATTATTTTTTAGAAAATAAAGATAAAGATTATTCTAATTTATTATCTGATAATAAAAATATATTACATATTCATGGCGATTCAGACGATAAAGTTCCTTTAGAAAGTTTAAATATTGAATTTAAAAATAAAATTATTATTAAGAACGGTGATCATGATTTAGAAAGGCCTGATATGATGGAGCAGTGGTTAAAAGATGCTGTTAATTTTATCAAAAATTAAAATAAAAAAAAGAGGGTGCTACGATTTTATTATTACTCCCTCTTTTTTATTTTAAGTTTTTGACAAAATAGCTTATTTGGCATATTATAGAAATAAGCAAACATAAAATAACCATAGGTTGTTTTGTCATTCCTGCGAAAGCAGGAATCCAGTGATAAGGCATTGAACTCTGGATTCCTGCTTTCGCAGGAATGACAAAGGAATAATAAAATGTTGGATTATAAAAACTTATCAAAACAAGACCCGAAAATAATGGACGCGGTGAAGCGCGAAACAGAAAGGCAAAGCCATGAAATGGAGCTTATTGCTTCGGAAAATTATGTATCCAAAGCAGTGCTGGAAGCAATGGCAACCGTGCTGACAAATAAATACAGCGAGGGGTATCCTGGCAAAAGATATTACGGAGGCAACCAAATAATTGACGATGTGGAAACTATTGCCATTGAGCGGGCAAAAAAATTATTTAAAGCCGAACATGTGAATGTCCAGCCATTGTCCGGCTCTCCCGCAAACGCCGCGGTTTATATGGCATTTTTACAGCCCGGGGATAAAGTTATGGGCTTAAAACTTGATCATGGCGGTCATCTTTCCCACGGACACCCGATAAATTTTTCTGGCATGCTTTATAATTTTGTTCAATATGAAGTTGATGAAGCAACCGGTAAAATCAATATGGAAAAAGTCAGGAAGATTGCTTTGCGTGAAAAGCCAAAGATGATTGTGGCAGGATACAGCGCTTATTCCAGGGAAATAGAATGGCAAAAATTTAAAAACATTGCTGATGAAGCCGGGGCTTTTGCTTTTGCTGACATAGCGCATACGGCAGGGTTAATCGCTGCTGGAGAAATGGATAATCCTGTTCCGTTTTTTGATGTTGTTTCAACCACTACGCATAAAACTTTGCGCGGACCAAGAGGCGCGATTATAATGTGCCTTGAAAAATATGCCAAGCAAATTGACAGAGCGGTTTTCCCCGGCATGCAAGGAGGTCCGCATAATCATATTGCCGCGGCTAAAGCAGTGGCTTTCGGCGAAGCCCTGAAGCCGGAATTCAAAGAATACGCCAAACAGGTAATTAAAAATGCGCGAATTTTGGCCAATGAATTTATTAATATGGGCTATCATATAATTTCTAACGGCACTGACAATCATCTGATGGTAGTTGATATGTCTTCTAAAAATTTATCCGGCAAGGACGCGGAAATTGTTTTAGACAAAGTCGGCATTTCTGTCAGCCGTTCCACCATTCCCAATGATCCTCTCCCGCCATATAATCCAAGCGGTGTTCGTTTTGGCGCGCCAGCAATTACAACTCGCGGGATGAAAGAAGATGAAATTAAAAAAATTGCGATTTGGATTAATAGCGCTATTAATCATAAGGATGAGCCGGAAATTTTAGATAAAATTAAAGATGAAGTTAAAAAAATGTGCTTGCAATTTCCTATACCAAGTGTTTAATATTATTCCCTTCGGGAAGCCCCGCTACAAATGGGGCGCATGCGAATTAAATAATTATAATAAAAAAACAAAAGGAGGCAGAAAAATGGATATAGCTCTTTTTAAAAAAATTCCAGAGTGGTTCAAACAAATGATAGAGGAATTTGAAGATTCAACTCTTGATTTTTGGTTTTGGGGCCTAATTACAAGGGAAAGCAATAACATTATAAATTTTTGCGCTAGAAAATATGCCGGCGAAATTAAGGAAGATATTTTTGCTTTTTCTGCAGAGATTAAGATTAAGATTGCTGTACTGCAAACCAAGATTAAAGATTTAAAACTTAAGCGAGAGCTGGACGAAATTAGACAGATCATAGGAATAGAGCTATCTGATATTCAACTTTTTATTAAACAAACTACAAAAACGAAAAACACGGAGGCTGCCTGTGGCTACTAATTTTAGATCAACTTACAAGGCATCAAGAGAAAATTTCTTGATGCCTTAATTTTTATATATGGCAAAAATAATAAACGGCAAGGCATTAGCCGAAAAAATTAAAGATAATATTGTCAAGGAAATAATTAATCTGAATGGCCCAAGGCCTAATTTAGCGATTATTTTAATTGGCGGGCGCGAGGACTCTAAATTGTATGTTGACTTAAAAGAAGAGGAAGCCAAAAAAGTCGGCATTGATACGCATTTATATAAATGCCCAGGAAATATAAGTGAAAAAAAAGTATTAGAAATGATTGATCATTTAAATAAAGATGAGCTAATTGATGGAATTTTAGTGCAACTACCTTTGCCAAAGGGATTTGAGACTAATGCTATAATCAAAGCCATTAATCCGGCCAAAGATGTTGATGGCTTTCATCCTGATAATCTGAAAATTTTATTTAAAACTTGTGATCACCATCATGTAATGCCGTCTATTTTTGAAGTAATTTTAGAAATATTAAAAAACATTGATTGCCAGCTGGAAAGTAAGCGAATTTGCGTTATAGTTAACTGGGAAATTTTTGGTAAAAGTCTATCTAAAGTTTTGGAATGTCAAGGAGCTAAAGTAGAAATTGTTTATGCTGATGATAATGATTTAATTCAAAAAACAAAAAGGGCGGATATTTTAATAACAGCAGTCGGCAAACCGGGATTTATTAAAAAAGACATGATAAAAAAAAACGCCGTGATTATTGATATTGGCATCACCAAAAAAGGTAAAAAAGTTTATGGTGACGTTGATTTTGAAAATGTTAAAAATAAAGTCGGTTTTATTACGCCTGTTCCCGGCGGGGTCGGTCCAATGACTATTGCTATGGCGTTTAAAAATACATTGGAACTTTACAAAAGAAATAAGAAAATAAGAAAATAATGAAATAATAAAAATAAGAACGGGATAAAAAAAGCCCGCCGAGCAAGATGCTGGCGGGCGTTTATTATTACTAAAGATCAACTAGCAATTTGCCAATGAAGGGTTTCTCCTCCTTTAAAAATATTAATACCTTCATGACTTAAAGGTACGGTCCACTTTTTTTTAATTAAAGTTATTTTGCCTTGATTAAGAGGCAAATCGTGGGCCTCTGCTCCGAATCTAGAAGTAAAATTTTCTAAATTACCCAAAGCATTGTATTTTTCAAAAATTTGGGTAATTAAAATTAAGCCAACCGGAGCCGTGAATAAACCAGGCCTATAAGGTGGTTTTATTTTGTCCCAAAAATAATGGGGAGCAGTATCTTCCCCACAAAAAAATTTGAGGTTGCCACTAATCATTGCTTTAATAATTGCCTGTTGGTCGTCTTCTGACTTGAAAATTGGCAGACAATACAATTCGGGATTTTTTATTATGCCATCTTTGTCGCACACCATATCGTATGTTCCATATGGATGATGCGCGGTAATGGTCGCCCAAATAAAAGGATATTTTATGCCAAGTATATAATTGGCATATTTTCGGGTAGTAATGTGTTCTATGGTAATTTTTAATCCCGGAACTTTGTCAACTAACAAGTCAATAAGTTTAATAGATGTCTCTTCCCTTTTAATCAGGGGTATAATATTTCCTTGCCTGTCTCTTATAAGTTCAGAATGAACAAGAAACATCAAATTTTGGTCTCTGATTTCTTTAAGTATGTCAATACAATCAAAAAGCTCAAAAAAATTAAGGCCAATATCTTCCGAACCGGTTGAAGTGTTAGCGGGTATAAATTTAAATCCAACTATTCCTTCTTTTTTGGCGTCTTTCACGGTTTGTCTGTTGGTATTTTTAGTTATCATTAACGTCATAAGCGGAATAAAGCCAGGATGTCCAGCGTTTCTTAGAATTTCACTTTTATAAAGCATTGCTTTTTCCGGCGTGTCTACAGGGTTTTTTAAATTCCCCATTATTACTGCTCTGCTATAAACATAAGAAGTAAACATTATAACCTTTGTTAGCATTGGCCCCTCTCGTAAGTGCACATGCATGTTGTCCGGTTTTCTAATAATTATCTTGTTCATTTTTTACCTCCAATTTGTTCAAGTATTATACTTCTTTATAATTTTTCCCGCCCCTTCAGAATCATAACTTGCAAGCGTGCAAATACTAATCGCATCAGCTCCAATATCAAAATATTTTTCAGCATCTTTTAAATTCATTATTCCGCATCCCATAATTAAAGGCAGTTTTACTATTTTGCGCAATGTTGAATTATAATTAAAGGCCATTTTATGTGTCGGGCCGCCTGATACTCCGCCCCCGCCAACTTTATGAAGCGGTGATTGTTTATTAGGATAAAGCATGTTATAAGGCAGTGTATTAACGGCATGAATAACATCCGCTCCTGCTTGTTCAAATTCTCGCGCAAATTCAAATGGATGAACAATGCTTAATTTTGCGATTATCCTCAAAAAAGGAAATAATTTTTTTACAGCGCGTACGCATTGTACGGCTTGTCCCATATTCTCTTTAATATCTTCTTCGGAATTAGGACAAGAAAAGCTAAGCTCTGTTATCCAGAAATATGATCCCAAAACCTTTGCGTAAATTTCAATGGCCTCAATAGTTTCCTTGATAGCAATATCAGTTCCTTTGGCAAATTCGGGGTAAAAATTCGGGATTACTTTAAACCCCATTTTACAGGAGACAGCAATACCGTCAGCATTAACCTTAACGCCATTATTGGTAAGCCCATACGCATTCAACAATCCTTTATTTGGCAGTTTTTGAACATACTTCCATGTTAAAAAATTCCACCAAATATAATCACCTTGTCGTTTAAACATGGTTGATGATTTTGCCAAACTGGCAATTTGAGTTTCTTTGATAAGCCGAATTAGTTTTTGATAACTTGGATAAAAGACATAAGGAAACATTCCACGTCCAGCATGGCCAAAAATAGTGGAAATCACAACACTTGAAACTTTCCCTTCCTTAAATTCAATCATCTTTCATTCTCCCTTTATTTTTTAATTTTGAAATGAGCGTTTTTTTGACTATACCCCTCCTATTTGTTATTCTTAAATTAGCTAATCAAATCATTTTTGTCAAATAACGAGTCCCGGCTCTAAGTGCTGCGCCAGCACGTAGAGCTATGCTGTTTAATTATGCTCAAAATAAAATTTCAAAACAATTACTATTATCATATCTACAACCGCGGAGTAGACAAACGGAATATTTTTATGGAAGAACAGAAAACAGCAATATCAGCACCGAGTGCTGTCGCAGCACTCGGTGCTGATATTGCTGACATTGAAATATTAAAAAAGCTGCCAAAATTAGTTGAAATAATATGTTATTGTTTAATACCGAATCATTATCATCTAATTTTAAAACAGCTCGTAGATAATGGTATTTCTATGTTTATGCATAAATTAGCTGATAGCTATAGCCATTATTTTAATAAAAAATATGATCGTTTAGGTTCGCTTTTTCAAGGCACATATCAAGCAATTCACATTAACACAGATAGTTATCTGCTTTGGTTATCAGGTTATGTTAACGGCAACATTGAAATCCATAAAATAGCTAAAGCTGAAAAATGGCCATGGTCAAGTTATTTAGATTATCTTGGCAAAAGAAATGGAACGCTTTATAATAAGAAAGTTATTTTAGATCAGTTTCAAGACATAAAAGAATATAAAAACCTTGTTAATATAATTATCAAGGAATCCAGTCAACGTAAAGATGATATTAAAAGATATTTATTAGAGTAGATACAGTTCTAAGTGCTGGTGTAGCACTTAGAGCTAAATATATGACCAAACAGAAACAACAAACCAAAGAATTGCTTAAAATCCATTACGGCTTTATTTCATTTCGGCCGGGGCAAGAGCAAGTGATTGATAATATTTTAGCCAACAAGTCAACAGTGGTAATTATGCCAACCGGCGGCGGTAAATCTTTGTGCTTTCAACTGCCGGCTTTGGTTTTGAACGGCGTTACTATTATTGTTTCACCGCTGATTGCTTTAATGAAAGATCAAGTTGATAGCTTAAATCAAATAAACATTCCAGCTACTTTTATAAATTCATCTATTTCTTTAATTGAAACTAACCAAAGGTTGGAAGCTGTAAAAAATAGCCGATACAAATTGCTTTATGTCGCGCCGGAAAGATTTTACAACCAAGAATTTATGCAAGCTTTATCTGATGTCAAGGTAAGCTTATTTGCTATTGACGAAGCGCATTGCATTAGCCAATGGGGGCATGATTTTAGGCCCAGTTATCTTAAATTGCGCGATGCTATAAGTAAAGTTGGCAGCCCGCCAGTAATGGCTTTAACTGCTACGGCCACGCCAGAGGTCAGACAGGATATTATTAAACAGTTGGGGTTGAACAATCCTGAATTGGTAATAACCGGTTTTGCCCGGCCTAATTTGCAGTTTGGCGTGATTAGGGCTAATGATGCGCAAAAGCCGCAATTTGTTATTGACGCTATTCAAAGCGCGCCTGATGGAACTGGTATAATTTACGTAGGCACACGAGCGCGGGTTGATGATCTACTGCAATTTTTACTTGAGCATGATATTAAAGCGGCAAGCTACCATGCCGGCATGGAGCCAAGCGACCGGAAATGGGTGCAGGATAATTTTATGTCAGGTAAAATTAGAGTAATTGTCGCCACCAACGCTTTTGGCTTAGGCATTGACAAGCCAAATATCAGGTTTGTAATTCATTATGATATGCCTGGCACTATTGAAGCGTATTATCAGGAATCCGGCAGGGCAGGCCGTGATGGCAAGCCAAGTTTTTGTTTAATGCTTTATAATCCGCGCGACAGGCATCTGCGGGAATTTTTTATTAAAGGCGACAATCCGCCGCCGGAAATTATTTTAGAAATTTATAAAATTTTAACTGACTATGATTCTGATACGGCGCTTATAACATACGCCGAACTAGCTGGCATGCTCAGTGAATCTGTTCCTGAAATGGCGATTGGTACGGCTTTAAAAATTTTAGAGCGAGAAGGTTATATCACTAGACCACATGAAAAAAATGGCAGCGCGTATTTAAAATTGACTATTGATTTTGAAACTGCTATAAATTCATTGGGCCAGCGGGCTAAAGTACAGCACGAAATTTTAAATAAATTATATAATCGCTTTACCAATGAATTGAAAAACGGCTGGCAGGTTAATTTTGACGAAACGGCAGAGATCCTTAAAATTAAAAAAGAATCATTAATGCGTTTAATTAGAAAATTAGCTGATGATGGCATGGTTGAATATCAGCCGCCTTTTAGAGGCACTGAAATTAATATTTTAAAACGGGTTAATAAAAATGAAATTAAAATAAATTTTATTGCTTTGAGGGAAAAATTAAAAAACGCTTACAGAAAATTAGATCAGCTAGAAGATTATGTTTATCATTCTAATTGCAGGCAAAAATTTATTTTAGATTATTTTGGCGACAATGACACGCGAGAATGCAAAGTTTGCGATAATTGCTTGGTATTGAAAGGTTACCAAAGAAAAAATCCAGCCCCGGCGGCTAAATCCTCGCCTGCTCATTTTAACACCGCCTCTCGCGAGAAGCGGGGCAAGCGGAAAAGGGGAAATAAAACGCGCGTAAAATTGGCCACTAAATTGACCCAGTTGGAAACTTTTGATTTGTATAAAAAGGGTATGGCCATAGAAGAAATGGCGCAAGCAAGAAATTTAAAGCCTGGAACCATTATACAGCATTTGTGTTATTTGATTAAAAAGGGCCTGCCGGTTGAAATTGATGAATTTGTTAGTTTGGCTAAGCAGAAAAAAATTATTCAAACAGCGCGTGAGGTTGGTTTTGATAAGTTAACGCCGATTAAGGATTGTTTGGGAGAGGAAGTGAGTTGGGATGAAATAAGGTTGGTTTTGGCTAAATTAAAAAAAATAATTTGCAAATAATTCCCCGACTTGCAACAAAACGGGGAATTATAATTATATGGATAAACAAACGCAAAAAAATTTACTTAATCTCGTGAAGCGCAATTATAAGGAAATTGCGGAAAATTTTAGTGAAACCAGAAAAAAATATTTATGGCCTGAATTAATTAAATTAACCCAAAATGTTAAAAATGGCGACAAGGTGCTGGATGTTGGCTGCGGGAATGGCAGATTATTGCAGGCGTTTTTAAATAAAAGGATTAGTTATGTTGGCATGGATAGCAGTGAAAAGCTTATTGATTTAGCCCAACAAAAAAATTGGAAGCTGGAAGTTGGAAGCTGGAAATTTATTAAAGGTGATATTTTAGAATTAGATGAAATAAATAAAACAGGTTTTGATCATGTCTTTTGTATAGCGGCATTACATCAGATTCCAGGCAAAGACTTGCAAATTCAAGCATTAAAACAATTAAAGAATAAAGTAAAACCTGATGGCAAAATTATTATAACGGTTTGGAATTTATGGAGCCAAAAAAAGTTTAGAAAATTGATTTGGAAATTTGTTTTATTAAAATTAATTGGCAAAAATAAAATAGATTATGGAGATATATTGTTTGATTGGAAAGACAGTCAGGGTGAGCGAGTGAGTCAGAGATATTATCATGCTTTTACAAAAAGCGAGCTAAAAAAAATTGTAAAAAAGGCAAGGCTAAAAATTGAGAGGATTTATAAAGACGAGTTTAATTATTATGCAATTTTAACAAAATGAGGATAAATAAAAAACAATTTGAACAATTAGTGGCAGAAGCCATAGACAGTTTGCCGAAAAAAATTAAGGATAAATTATATAATGTAGCTATTTTTGTTGAAAATTATCCAACTAAAGCGCAACTTGGCAAGCTGGACAAAAAAAATCAATATACTTTATTCGGCTTGTTTGAGGGATATTGCCAGGCAAGCCGCCTCAATTTTGGCCCGGTTTTGCCTGACAAAATTACTATATTTAGACAGCCCATTTGCAAGCATTGTTCAAACGAAAAAGAAGCCAGACAGCAAATAATAAGTACGGTTAAACATGAAATAGCGCATCATTTTGGCTCGGATGAATATGGAGCAAGGAAAGCAAGCAAAAAATGACCCCGCCACTCGCGAGCAACGGGGTCATCTTTTGTCTTCCTTGATTTTTTAAATGTAATATGGTAGTATAATTTTGAGCTCCGCATAGGAGTTTTTTTGTATAATCTTTGCACCCGTAGCTCAACTGGATAGAGTGCTTGGCTTCGGACCAAGAGGTTGTAGGTTCAAGTCCTACCGGGTGCACTATAATTAAAATAGGGCTGGGTAGCTCAGTTGGTTAGAGCGTGGGACTCATAAACCCAAGGCCGAGAGTTCAATTCTCTCCCCAGCCACATAGAGCGCTCATAGCTCAGTTGGTAGAGCAGCTGCCTCTTAAGCAGACGGTCGCAGGTTCGAATCCTGCTGGGCGCACAAATCATAATAGCTCAGTTGATAGATCCGCCAGCCGGCGGACTCTTAAGCAGACGGTCGCAGGTTCACCCTGTCATCCGACAGGGTGCCACGGCGGATGCCGTGGCAAATCCTGCTGGGCGCACAAAAAAATATTAAATTTTGTTTAGGTTTTTTGTATAATCTATCCAAACAAAAAATTCCATCCTAAATATAAATAGGTGGAATTTTTTGTTTTAACTGTTCTTACAAATTATTTCCCTTTCATAGCATCCTTTAAAGTTTTGCCGGTTTTAAATTTAGCTACCGTGACTTCTGGAATTTGAATCCGCTCTGTTGGATTCTGCGGATTAACACCTGCTCGGGTATGGCGAGTTTTAGCTGAAAATGTGCCAAAACCGGTAATTGTTACTTCATTGCCTGCTTTTAATTCGCTAGTAATAATATTTACTAAGCTTTTAAGCATAACCTCAGCTTGTTTTTTAGTGGTTACAGCTTCAGCGGCAATTTTTTCAATTAAGCTTGCTTTATTCATAGAATTAAAAAATAGGATAAATAAGAATAAAATAAAAAAATTATAATGTTATTTTTCTTATTTCTCTTATTTTAAAAATTATTTTATATTAACAAATTTTGTAATTGGTTTTATACTTTTAGCTTTGCCTGTTTTTGGATTAATATCCAACAACACCGCGTTAAAGACAGCTTGGCCTTTTTCCGGCAGTTGATGGGTGTATTTAATTTGGGTGAGAAATGTTTTAACGCTATTTTTATTATCAAAACCAATAACACCGTTAGCAAATCCAGTCATGCCCGCATCAGTAATGTAGGCCGTGCCTTGAGCTGTTATTTCATGGTCAGCGGTCATTACATGAGTATGTGTTCCCAGTATAGCGCTTATTCTTCCATCCGCAAAGTGTTTAAAAGTATTTTTTTCAGCAGTTGTCTCGGCATGCATATCCACAATTATAGCAGATATATTTTGTTTAAGCAAGTCTGGATTAGCTAAAATTTCATTTAATTTTCTAAAAGGACAATCATAATCCATGCTCATAAATATTCTGCCAATTAAACTGATTAGCAGAATTTTATGTTTGCCCGCAGCAATTAATGCATAACCCTGCCCGGGTATGTTAGCAGAAAAATTGGCTGGCCGCAATATTGGCAAACTGCCATCATAAACATCATCAATTTGTTTCTGCACTTTAAAAGCATGGTCTCCGTTCGTGAACCAGTCCACGCCGGCTTGCATCACTTCTTTCAGCGTTGTTTCAGTAACCCCTTTGCCATGAGCTAAATTCTCCGCGTTAGCAATGACTAAATTTGGTTTTAGCTGTTTTTTTAATTTTGGCAATATTTTAGCAATCGTTTTACGGCCTATTTTACCGACAATGTCGCCGATGAATAATATTTTCATATTTTAACGCATAACGCATAACGCATAACGATTTATTTTATTAGATTACTAAATAGGGGCTGGTGATTTTTGCTCTTTTGATCATAAATTTTCAAAATTTGAGCAAATTTTAAAAATAATTTTTAAGCTTATATGAGCTAATATAGGCGAAAAAATTATTTTTATAAATTTGCCGA
>JAYEOU010000036.1:0-4093 GCA_034723335.1 Patescibacteria group bacterium | reverse complement strand
AACCCTCGGCCTCTCCTTTGATATTAGTTAAAACCGATGCGGGAGCGAAGGGACTTGAACCCTCGGCCTTCTGCGTGACAGGCAGACGCTCTAACCAACTGAGCTACGCCCCCAAAATAAAAATGGCCTTACGGCTATTTAGATAAAATATTAACACGAAAATTTTCTATCGTCAAGATCGCGCTATCGGCGCCTCTTTAACCATCGCGCAGCCACGGCAGTAGCAATAGGCACAGCCATTATTAATCCAACACTGCCGGCCAATGCCCTTACAATTTCCGTGGCAATAGCTTCATTATTAATAACTTGCCACCAGTTATTAAACGCGCTTCGGCCGCTTACAAATAAAATCAGCAAAGGCAATGATACGCCGGCATAAGCAAGAAAAAGCGTGTTGGTCATAGAGCTTATATGCGACACGCCAACTTTGTAAGCCCGCTTAAAAATCTCACGGCGTGATTGAAATGGATTGGCTTTAATTAGCTGCTCAACCGTAGCCACCTGGGAAATGACCACATCATCTAGAACGCCTAACGCGCCGATAATAATGCCTGCTAAAAGCAATCCTCTAAAATTAATCGCCTGCTCTCCGATATTGATTAAAAAGGAAACCTCTTCATTGGCTAAGCCGGTTAACTTGGTTAAATTGACAAAAAGCCATGACAAAACAATTGTTATGATTAAACTTAAAAAAATACTAACAACGGCAATATGGGATCTGGCTTTAATACCCTCTGTTAAATAAATAATAATCAGTAAAATCATTAAAGAACCGATTGAAACGATTAATAAAGGGCTGCTGCCGGCTAAAATATTAGGAATAATGTATTTAATAATAATAAAAAAAGTAATTATCAAAGCAATTAAGGAACGCAATCCTTTCCATCCGCCCACAATGAATAATGACAAAACAAAAACAATTGCCAGCCACCATAAATTGCCAGTCCTGACATAATCAGTAATATAATATTGAATATTGCCTTCATGATCAACTATTGCCGCCACTAATACTTTGTCCCCGACTTGATAAATATTTTTTTTTATTACATCAAGCTCGCCGATGCCATTAAACTCAATTTCCCTGTCTTTAAATTCTTGTTCCAGCCCGCGCAATAATAAATCCTGCTGTTCCACCGCCGCGCCGCCAGGCAAAACAGTTTGTTGCTGTTTAATTATTTTAATCACCTCTGCCTTAAAAATTTTATCTTGTAATTCGTTATTTAATTGGGCAAAAACCAAAGTTTGTTTATCCTCATTACTGTCTATTGATTGAACCACAATATTTTTATAACCATGGGTTAAATAGTCTTTAATAATGGCTCTAATTTTTTTTTCATTATTGTCAGTCCCATGAAAATCAGAAAAAATTTTATCGCCCACTATTAACAAAGGGACATTTAAAACGCCTATATCAAATTTTTGGCTAAGTGTTTTTAATAAATTCGCGTTATTCTGATTGTCTTGTATTTCAAAAATAGACAATTTTATTTCAGGAACTTCTTCTGTCAAATCTTTAATAAATTCCTTTTCCGCAAAACAACGGGCGCAGTCATTGCTATAAAAAAAATAAACATTAACCCTGCTGTTATCCGCAAAAGCAAATAACGGCAATAACAGTAATAAAAATAAAATTATAATAATTTTTTTCATAAAAATAAGTGTTAATTTATTTTAACATTAGCTATTTTTTTAATTCTTACTCCAAAAATTTGACAGATTTCTTGTTTGTGCTATACTAAATTTAAATCGGCTGAAGATGTACTTTAGCCCCGCACATTTCAACCTCTCGTAAAAACGAGGGGAACAAATTTACATTTTCCCCAAAAATGGGGGAGAAAGGAGGCATTTTATGCCACGAGCACCCAATCTTTTTAAGACAAATTTTTGTGAAACCATTGCTATCAATCTGCCGACCATCGATCCTGGCGCCGGCACAGATGTCACAGCCCGGACCCCTATTATGCAATAACCGCCTGACCCAGGAGGTGCAACATGAAAATTCTTTTCTGTTGGTACCCAACAGGATTTGTCTAATCGCCCTTTCTTTTGTTTCAAGCCCTTTAGCTTTATGCTTTAGGGCTTCTTTTTTTTTTAAAAAATTTCTGCTCTGGCAGAGTCTCACGACGGCCTCACGACGGCTCCATAGTGGCGATAGCCCTGTGGAGCCATAATGCAAACTATTATTAACAGTCTGCATTTTGGCTCCACAGCCCTTCGGGACCATGGAGCCGTCGCAATAATCTTAAATTTTAAATTGCATCATTCGCATAATTCGTTCCGCCAGCTGGCGGATTGCGGTATTTGCTCCGCCAGCTGGCGGATTGCAGATTAGCATTATACTAACCCCATCACCATTGCAACCCCCAGCCCAAGCATAATAATCCCAGCCACTAAATGCAATTTACTGATATTTTTTTCCTTCCAAGCCGAAATATCCTCAACATTCCTAAAGCCCCAATAAACAATGCCTATAATGATCAACATTGGCGCCACAAAAATTAAATTATACAGCAATAGCGGCGGTATGGTTTTTACAATTTCCATGGCTGATAAAATCCCGCCGGCAATAATATAAGGGCCGATAGTGCAAGGCAATAAAAACAAAGTAACAAAAATACCCACGCTAAAAGCGCCGGCAGGAGAAGTAATTCCTGAAATTATTTTTTGCGCTTTTGGCCGCATAAACAAAGGCATTTCTGTGCCTAATCTGCCGGGTTTATATTTAATAAAATCTCTAATATTTAAAATACCCAAAATAATCGCGGCCGTTCCCAAAATTTTATAAAGCCATAATCGGACTGCTGTTAAGGCCTGAATAATTTGCAAAAATTTAATAATAATCAAGCCGTAAATCAAATACATTGCAAAAACAGAAGCAACAAAAGCCAAGCCGGCTAAAATTATATTTTTTCGATCCCTTGGGTTATAAGATATTATGGCGGTAAGCATTAAAATCAACACTGCTAAAGCGCAGGGATTTACCGCGTCAACCGCAGCTAAAGAAATAATTTTAGCCAAAGTAGGATCAAATTTAATATCAATTATATCGCCTGGGTTGCTCTGACTGCCGCTGGCATTACCAGCGCTCTCTATTAAATCCTCGTTGCCATTCCATTGAAATATCCATCCGGCTAAATTAATGGCATGCTCAAATTCCACCTTGCTTCCAGACAACATTACTGGCTGCGAATCAATGATGCTGTATTTTTGGTTATTTAAAACTATTTTAAGATTATCCCGTAAAAGCAAACTTTTTAATGTTTGGCTATCAAACGCTTGATTAGAATTTTTAATTAAAATTTTATTATTAATCCAAATTTTAGGATTTCCAGGCAGTTGGTTAAAGTCCAAATCAGCAAAACTAACAGGGCCGTCCAGTAAAGCGCATTGATTATTTTTAACAGTGGACAATTTATCTTCAATATTTTTTAAAATTGGCGAATCTCCTGTTAAAATATCATTATGAGAATTTGAAAAACAAATTAAAGGAATGCCTTTGCAAGGAGTCGGGCCAAACGGCCGGCAAGCCGGCAAATCATAATTTTCACAGCATTGATTAAATAAAACAGCATTATTTTTCTGCTGATAAATTTCATATTCAATAACTGCAAAATTATTTTTCTTATCTAATAATTCTACTAAAATAACAGGATCAGTTTTAGCGCAGTGCGAACAGCCAACCCCGGTAAAATAAACAGCGTAGGCTATTTCGTTTTCGCTAATTGACGCCATGACGGCGTTCGGAGTTAAAGCAAAAACACAAAAACACAAAAACACAAAAACATTTTTAAGTCCTGCGCTATTTTTGCATTTTAGTATTTTAGTATTCTCACATTTTAATATTTTCATATTTTCACATTTTAGTGTTTTTATGCCAAATGTCAAGTGTTTATTTTAGTGTTTTAGTGTTTTGAGACAAAGCCGAGTGTTTTCGTGTTTTTTCCATACATTTATTTTAACATTTTTCCAATAGACTTGTCGCGTAATTATTTTTTACTGCAATTTCCAAATTTTGGTCAAATTTTCCAAAAATTTTTTTAGCTTAGCTTAGGCTAAACCTCAAAAATTGTTTGAAAAATTATAACTCAAAATT